>NZ_CP037421.1:7322352-7490934 GCF_007748155.1 Gimesia panareensis | reverse complement strand
ACCTTTAATCAATCTCTGGCGCTTTGATCGCTGATTCTGTATGCGATATCTGCTTGAGATCGTCGATACTCTGATAGAACGCCTGAGCAAACTCGTATGCTTTCCTGACATAATGAGTTGCATCAAATCCAT
Source organism: Gimesia panareensis (assembly GCF_007748155.1). GTDB lineage: Bacteria > Planctomycetota > Planctomycetia > Planctomycetales > Planctomycetaceae > Gimesia > Gimesia panareensis. The sequence goes on along the minus strand of NZ_CP037421.1, from coordinate 7,490,802 downwards.
GATGTGTCGTTGCGCACATCCGGATAAAAATCTGTTCTGCCAGACTGTCAATCTGAGACATTCTTGATGACTGCTTTGTATTTCGTGCCATATGGGCCAACCCTTTTGAAATCTAAAAAGGATTCATTTTAATTACACTCAGGCGATTGCAGATTCCCTGATTTCATTAACGTATCCGGCACCTTGAAGAATGTATAAACCTGCCCCGAGTTGGGTATTACTGCCGACATCTGCGACATCGAACGAAACGAATGTGAAACCATTTTCTGTATCCAGGTCTGAAGCTCGGACCTCGACCGCGATCAATGCTTCATTTTCTGCACCGTCAATCCCGCCTGTGTCGTAGCTGGATGCCGCAGATTGTTCGACCAGACTGAATTGACCTACGGTATCGAGGTCCGTGGCACCGACTTTGTGTCTTATGCGTGTGAAATTCAGTGCCTTTGAATTACCGGAAGTCGCAGCATCATGTTGTAGTGCGGAAATGACCGGGTCATCACCTGCTGTCCCGATGGAAGCCAGCAACACGAAAGTGCAACGTTCGTAGTTTTGAAGATTGACTCGATCCCCTGTGTTGGCAGTCGTTGACAGGTCTGCGGGCATGAAGGCGGGAATGATGTCATGAGACTCTAAAAATTCCTGGTTAAACATAAAGTAGAATCCTGATTATCGAAGGGTTTAGAATTTGGATGTTTTAAATGAGACAGAAACGATTTCCCTTATGAACGTGTTGCCAGCGTTACAAAACTGGATTGTGTTGCGGTGCCTTTGTAGGGAGTCAGAGGTTGAGTTTCCCAGGGTTTGCCATCAATTCGCATGATGAATCTCAGAGCCAGTTGATCAGTCAGAAATTCCACATGCATTGATTCTGCCTGTTCGATTCCCCCTTTACTGATTGTGATGTAGTCATCAAGACTGGAGAGCATGATGTCACCTTCTGTACCGAGCGTCTCGTTGAATTCGGTGGGAATTACGGGGCGTCCCATTAAGGTTGCATAGGATGCCCCCGAGAGACCGGAAGGGGGCATGTAAACCAGTTGCCCTCCCGCTGTGGAAACTCCCAGGCTCATCTGATGAAGCTGAGGTTCTGTATCCTGGTTGATGAACCAGGCAGAATTTTTACGTGAAGTCGCCCGCATTCTGCTCCACATGTGCAGGATATTCTCAGCCACAATGGTATTTGCTGCCTGGCCGGACTCCTTGGGGACTGTCACCCGGGCCGAAGACTGCATGATTCCGAGTGGTTTTCCGACCCCATTCCCATTGAAGATGGATTCACCCAACATGAACTCCATCTCTTCAGTCACTTTTTTGTTGACGTAAGATTCCAGAGCCAGGCCATTGTCATTGATCAGTTCTTCAGTAAGGTAGACCAGCACGGCTAACTTATTCAGCTTCAAGGTTGTCTCACCCAGTTTAGGTGTGGTACCTGTAAGAGGATCGCCTTCACCAACCCAGTAGGCACGCAGCCCGCCGGCGCGTGACCCGTCTGCACGGCTGGATTCCGGGTCTGTCGGAAAAGTCATGTTATTTCCGGCTACCTGGTAGTGATCTGTACGGCCGAAGATATCGTTCTGGTAAATGTGAGTCAGAATATCCTGATGAAATTCCGGCAAGATAGCGATGCCACCGTCAGCTCCCACCACTTCAGACATTCCCTGGATGGCTTTACACATTCCCCAGGATTTCTTCGTTTTGGAGATCAGCTCACTACGATCTTTAAAACCGCAGCGAATGAATTCACCAAAGGTCTGAAACTCGGAATAAGGTTGATACCCGTTTGGAAACGTACGCAAGCTTTTGATCTGAGGCTGGTTGAATTTCTCTGATCTGGAGGGACTCTCATCCGATTCCCAGTAGCTTGTCAGTCGTCCCTGAGAATCATGACGAACACCGCTGATATCGGGGCTATTCAATTGATCGACACTTTTGGTGAGACTTTCAATGTTGGAAGAGAGTGACTTTACTTTTTCCTCAAGTGTTTCAGACATGTAAATGCCCTTTCTAAAAAAGTGAGGGAGGTGAATCGGACTGGATAGTTTTAAAAGAGGCTCTTGCACGAATTTGAGTACAAGAGCCTCTGTTTACTGGACCGGAAGTAGATCGCAGATTTTCCGCTGGAGTACTTTTAATGATTGAGAAAGTTCTTCTACATGCCGTTCCAGTTTTTGAGTACTGACTTGCGCAGAACCATCATTTTGATGTTTGAACTCTTTTAGTAATTCCAGGATGACCTGACGATGATCGCTGGAAGTCGCCTGAGTTTTGGAAACCGGCTCCTGTGCCTGACTCTGGCCGGCTGTGAGCGGCTGCTGTGACTCTTGCTGCTTCAGCCAGGAAAATATCTCTGTCTGGTCAGGGCACTGAAATAGATTTGAAGTTTCAGCAGTCTGCAGGGATTCGTTGAGTGAAGGTAAGTGTCTGTAAATTTCTGCATAGAGATCGTGCAGGTGATGCTGTTGGTCTTGAAGTACCTGGAGAAAAGATTTCAGATATTTATGAATCTGTTCATTTTCCAGAATTTCCTCACTGGAATAGAGACGCTCTATTAACTCGCTGATTGATCCTGACAGATAACTGAGTAGCTGGGCACCCAGGGGTAGCAACTTCTTTTTTTTATTTCTGGCAGCATATGAAACAGACAGTCCCGCAGGATCTGGTTTGTCTGGGATGAGCTGTTTTTCCCGGGGTGTAGTCTTAATCTGACAGGGAGCTACATTGTGCGAGTCAGGCTGGTCTGATGATTTTTCCGAGACAGATGAAGTAGAGACTTGGGCAGCGTTCATCGTGGGATTTGTTCTTGACCAGCCCGGGAAGGTGTTCTGGTCTGCAGGTAGAACCGCTTTCAAGGATTTCAGCAGGGGCTCAGTAATTTTCCGGCCTTCGATCGTACCACGATCGAGAGTTCTGGCAATTGCATCAGGATTGACGCCCAGGGCACCCCAGGACCATTCAATCAATTCCCATTCTTCGAGAATGATACCCGTGCCCGCAGTGGAAGTCTTTCTGATAGAAGACTTGATGGGCAGGGCACGGACCGAGGTTGCTCTGACCATACCTTCCGCAATTAAGTGAAAGATTTGTAACGATTCCAGACATTTGTCTGTAAAGAATGAAATTGCGGAGATTTCGTTGTCTGTTACCTCCAGAGCGAGTTCTCCGTTGGGATTCTGACATTTGGCTATGGGACGAGTGATTTCTCCCAGACCGTGTTCCCAGAGCACAACTGGGTTTTTGCGATAATTCTCGAGTTGAACTCCCCGGGGCACAATCACATCACCTTCACGATCTTCCCGTGGAGTGTTTATGATTGCGCGGGCCGACATTAGACGTTCATCAACGACTGGGTGAGTCTGGCATGGTAGAGAGAGATCAGATGATGAGTCGGTGAAACTACAGAACGATCCAAACTTTTGAGTTCGATTCTTGAGGATTGTCTGTAATGACTTTTCTGCTTTGGTTGTATTCACGATTTGCCCCGAAATGAAGAACCATTTGTTTGCAACGGGGCTGTGTTTTAAGGTTTGGCTCCGGGGGGTCAAGCAGATTAGAAAAATAATTCGAATCTTTTTGGCGGTAACACTGTCAAATATTCAGTGATATTGATTGAGAGAAGCGGAATCAATACTGATGGAGAAAGAAGCTCTTTAATATGACAGCTGACTGATTGTAGATTGCCTGGAGTCTCTCAAAGTATTCAATCGAAGATCGCAGTAATCTAAGCGAGACTGCAATTAAAGATATTCTATCAGAAGAGACTGTTCAGTCAGACGCGTCTTCTGAATGAATACCGATGGCCGGACTTCAAGACGAGATCAGTCGAGTCCGATGGATTGGAAGTCTAAAGAGAGAGAAGCAAAGAGATTCGATCAGGCCGCTTTGTTAAACGGTTCAGCGCTTTCAGTAACAGTAGTACTCTGGGATGGAGTGTTCTGCCGGGGCTCTGAGATAATCCGATTTGAATAAATACGGTCGATAAATTCTGGAAAGTGATTCCATTCTCCAGGCGTCTGGTTCCAGATCATGGCAATCTTGCTGAAGAATGTCATTTCGTATCTGGCAATAATCAGGCTCTGGATCGTTTCGTTGGGATTCAAATCCGAAGCGGTCCATTGCCGTGAACAGAGATCATACGCTGGTTCGCCGTCTCGACCGTTTGACGGAATATCGTACAAAATCGCCAGTTCATTCGAATCATTCAATTTAGCAGGAAAACAGCGACAGGTCTGAGGACGCTCCTGGTAGATGCCGCACCGTCCGAGCCCTTTAGGATATTCTTCATCGGGCAGGCATTCCATCAGAAAACGACATTTAGTCGTTCCCGGAAATGAAGCGCTGGGAATATGTTTGAGGCAGATCACGAAAGGAGTCTCAGGATCATCAGCAAAAAAGAAATGGGGGGCCAGGTTTCGAGAGATTAAGCCTTCGGCGTCTTCCCAGCGACAGGCGAAGTCCCAGAAATTCAGATTCTGTCGGTGTGTGAATTGATGAATGTCTGCCCCGGAAATGGGAACAGCAAAAGATCGACAACAACCGGAATGGCAGGAATCACAAATGCCCATTCGTTTTCTTACTTACTAAGGAAGTGCTGGCGTTACTACTTCGTGACACCCTTTAGATGGTTTTTCTGTCTCGAAGCTTTTTCCTTGAGTCTGAAACATACACTGTCGGTATTATCGTCATAATCGGCAAACTCGCTTGAGGATATTCAGTGTCTGCGATGATTCTGAGCCAGTGCTCTCTACGGTGGATATGTGTAACCTGTATTATGACAATGATTTAACCGCATTTGATAATCGCTTCATCCCTTCCCTGATTCCTTCAGGATTTTGTACCCCAAACGTCAACCGCATATGATTTTTCTGAATGGCAGGTTGCTCTTCTGCACTAATACCCTGGTCGAATGCATAGAATAATTCGCCGGGGACATACATGACTTTGTCCTCATGAACCGCACGCTGGAACAGCGGACTTTGAAAGCCGGTTTCGATTGACTCGGGCAAGGTCATCCAGACATAGAGTCCTCCATTTGGATGTACCCAGTGCACACCAGGAATGTCCGAAAAACAGGCATCAGCGGCATCCAGCATACAGTCTCGCTTTTCACGGTATACGCTGCGTAACTGTTCAACATGTTCGTAATATAATTTATCGTCCAGGACGCGCGCTAAGATATGCTGGCTCAGGTTGGTGGATCCAAAGTCATCATTACCTTTCTTATCTCGAATTGCTGCGCAGATCTCAGGCGAGGCAACTCCAAACCCGACTCTCAAACCGGGAGAAAAACTTTTAGAGAAAGTTTGTGTGAGAATGACGGTTTCTCCGGTAGGGTCAAAACTTCGAATACTGGGAGCAACGGGACCGTCATAACAGAGTTCGCGGTAGGCCAGATCTTCCAGAATCAGAATTCGCTGCATTCGGGACCATTTACGAGCAATTTCCACCACCTGTCGTCGTCGGTCTATTGAAAGTGAAAGCCCCGAAGGATTTTCATAATCACTGACCAGATAGATCATCTTTACTTTTGCTAGTTCTCCCTGGGATTCGAGCATTTCCAGAGTGGATTCGAGGGCGTCCATCCGCATGCCGAACTCATCTGTTTCGACAGAAATGATCCGTGCACCAAGTCCCTGTAGCACACCCAGGAATACAAAATAGGTGGGAGCTGCGACCAGGCAGATATCCCCGGGATCGAGCAACACTTCGCCTGCCAGAGACAGAAACTGTTGAGACCCGGTCGTGACAATGATGTTGTCCACGGTGATACCCAGTTCGTCGGCCGATTTTTGTTCCAGATTTGACAGGTGGGACAGCAGAAGCGTTCTTAAGGCTAACGAACCAGCAGTAGTACCATACTGTAGTGCTTCTCGTCCCGTTTTCGGATCTGCGAATAACGCTTCCAGTGCCTTCCTGGTAGAGTCTACAGGGAGGCTTCCCTGATCAACCAGACCAGCTGCCAGCGAAAGGACTCCCGGGTTTTCAACTCCCTGCTGCATGAGAAAGCTGATTGGTAAATCGTGACTCCAGGTTCTTTTTTTACTGAAACTGATCTGACTGGGAAGCGACATGGATCGTGGCCTCGGGAAAACGAACGGGACTTTGAAACCGCTGATTCCAGTTGAATCAGATGTTCGGTATTTAAATCAGCATAGTCATGATCATACTGATTTACCACGTACTTTGTGACAACTGAATTGAAATCAGGGTTCATTGTCAGCATACTGAAGAAGAATTCTGCCTGAGAGGCAGGTCCATTTCAGGCTCGCTCAATCACTGGTACATATTTCGTATTCAGAGCAGGGAACCACATTTTGAGATCGTTCATTTTCTTTTTGACTCTATTCAGTATCTGCTTTTTCAGTTCTCCCCTCTCCGCAGCAGAATCTGTTGCTGAACCCCTGCCACTCAATTCGGGCCTGCATCCGATCGACTGGGTCATTATTGCCTTCTATGCAGTCATGACTATTTTTCTGGGGTGGTACTTCAGTCGAGGACAGGAAGATACATCCGAATATTTTGTAGGCAGTGGCCAGATGAACCCGTTTCTGATCGGAGTTTCTTTGTTTGCCACCTTACTCAGTACGATCACCTATTTATCGACTCCGGGAGAAATCCTGGGGAAAGGACCTGTCTATCTGGTCAAAGATCTGGCGATGCCTTTCATTTTTATTCTCGTCGGTTTTTTTATGTTACCGGTATATATGAAAAGTCGAGTTACCAGTGCTTATGAACTTCTGGAAGAGAAACTGGGGCTCGGTATCCGCATATTGGGAGCTGTCATGTTTCTGGGGCTGCGGTTGATCTGGATGTCTCTACTCGTCTATCTGACAGCGAAAGCCATCACCACAATGTTGAATGTTGGTGATGAATGGATTCCCTATATCGTTATGGGCACTGGCATGGTGGCCATTATTTATACATCACTGGGAGGCTTAAGGGCTGTTGTGATCACCGATTTGATCCAGACGATTCTGTTGTTTGGAGGAGCATTACTGGTGATTGCCACGATTACCTATCATCTGGGTGGGTTCAGCTGGTTTCCAACGCAGTGGAATTCCAACTGGGATACACAACCATTTTTCAGTACTGATCCAGCGACACGAGTTACTTATGTCGGCACGTTTCTATCAATTTTGATCTGGTATGTTGCCACCCTGTGTGGAGACCAGGTTTCGGTGCAGCGATTCATGTCAACCAGGGATGCCGTAGCTGCACGGAAATCATTAGCGATCCAGCTCACCGTTTCAGTAGTTGTGTCACTGACTCTGGCGATGGTCGGTTTCGCATTGTTAGGCTATTTCACTGCATTTCCGAATGAAATTCCTGCAGGGATGGAGCTCAAAAAAGACGCTGACAAATTTTTTCCGCATTACATCGCCAACCACCTGCCGATTGGAGTATCTGGATGTGTTGTCTCAGCGATGTTTGCAGCTGCCATGTCCAGTATCGACTCGGGAGTGAACTCCATTACTGCAGTTGTCATGACAGACTTTTTTGATCGCTTTGGAATCAAACCCAAAACAGAACGCGGACATATATTCTCGGCCCGTCTGCTTGCTCTGGGGATTGGAGTCATCGTGGTACTGTCAAGTTCTTTGATGGGAAGTATTCCGGGGAATATAACAGCTGTCACCAATAAAACGGCGAATTTATTGACCACGCCAATTTTCTGTCTGTTCTTTTTTGCCTTATTCATCCCTTATGCCCGCCCCGCCGGAGTGCTGGTGGGGGCTGTTCTGGGGACGACAACTGCCGTATTGATCGCCTTCTCAGGCCCGATCTTTGTGGAGAATTACACATCAGATATGGCGGACCCCATCAGTTTTCAATGGATTGCACCGGCGGCAGTTACCGTAAATATTGCCAGCGGTTGTCTGATCAGTTATCTCATTGCCAGTTCCCAAAAAATAAGGACCGGCACATAACGGTATGTGAACTCCGGCTAATTTGAACAATTTATTGATTGGGAGTTCGAACGCAGATGTAATGCCTCTGACAGACTTTTTCCTGGTAGTAGACTGGGCGCTGTGGTGTGGTTTTCAATTGGGGGATCAGTTGCAGGTTGTTCTTTCCGAACTGGTCTGACAATTTCGTCGCCGCCTTCTTTAGGCCCAAGAGGAGGCAGTCCGCGGATGGCTCTTAACTCATCGACTTTGATAATCTGTGCGCGTATGTCTGTTGCCAGACGTTTCTCCAGGAGATCCGGATCATCAACCTGTGTGGCTTCGATTTCAATCGTCAGATTTTTCCCGAACTGCGGTGCCAGATACTCCGTATCATCTTCTGCCAGCAAATCCAGAACTGGCTGAACAGTCAGTGATATAAACTGTTTCAAGCTGGCATAAAAGGCGGCATAGCTGCCTCCATCTGAGATCCCGGCAGCGATTCCGGGGACTCCGTGCAGGGCCAGGATCGCATCTCTGAGCTCGACAAATGAGGTATTGTAATCCATTTCCCGGGGAGTTGCAGTCAGTGAGACCACCTGTTCGCCGGTTGTGAAGATTGCTTTGCCTGTATTTTCCGTGCCACCATATTTCTGATCAAACATGGCTGCTGCTGCTTCGAGTTCCTCTCTGGTCGGGTTCATGTCCTTGCCACAGGTGACGACGATTGAAGGATCAGCACCATTATTCATCTGAGCCCAGCGTGCAGCATCGATCTGATTCGCTGAATCGATCCAACGGGCGCCTGCACTGACGGGGGACTGACCGTCGTTTTTGTGGAGAGGATGAGGCCAGCGTGTGATTTGCAATTGCGAGAGGGGAATGATTTTTCCGAGCACCTGTTGCAGCATGCCACTGGATCCTAAAGATCCTGAATAGACATCGATGTCGTAGCGAGATGAGGAAGCCTGAACTGTGTAACCGCCTTCAGGCAGGTCGGCCGATGGGGGAACTGGTGAGGCGATCGCGGTGGGAATCACATAACGCTGTACTGTTTTTCCGAACTGGTTGGGAACGTTCCAGACGATACATGTTCCCGTCAGTTGTAACTGTAATACACGCTCATAACGGAAAGCGGCTCCGGATTGTGTGGGGTTGGGATGTTTCAGAATCTGACATAGTCCATGATCGTTTGGCAGGGGAATGGATGCCCCGGATTCACTGGCATACAAGCTTCGGGAGAGACCATATCCAGTGTCTGATCTTAAATGACGTCGAAGTTGTTTCTGTCTGGAACCATTGACAGAGTCGTCATAGACGGCAACAGAAGCCTGCATTGCCTGCAGGCAAATTGCTCTAATGGCGACGAACGTCCAACCGGTGAATTGTTCTGATTCCTGCCTGTGATCGCTGTACCAGCTGCCTGGCTGTCCTGCTCCCAGTGCGGTTCGCAACGCTACTGCGAACCGCTGTGACTTGAAGCGTGAGGCGAGTTTTTTGAAGGGGTTCCACATGTTTTATTTTCCTTTTCCATTTATAAAATGCACTGGCACGGCATGGATTAATCAGGCGACGATCAGTCTGCGGCGAGATTGATCCCGTAACGCATAAAGGCAGTACACAACTGCATCAGCCCGGTCTGGTGAACGTCCCAAAGTTTCCCGCAACGTTTTTCCCTGATAATTTTCATCAGCACCTCGGCGTCCTTTGGGGGTGATATAATACTTTGCACCATCGTGCCCGGAATAAATTTTCTGAGGTGCTATCAGTTCCGCTCGCAGGCGTTCGTTATCGGGCAGGCCAAACGGTATCATGCGGAAGTCCCCCGCCGGGTCAAGGCGTCTTCCTGCTTCTCCATAGAGCTCAGCTCTTTTGTTGGCATATTTTTGAGAATCGAAGTCGCTTCTCGAATTACCATGAATTTCAATCACATGTACGTTCCGTTTTTTCAGTGGATCACCTACAGCATTTCCATATCCACCGCCCCAGTCGATGGCGATCGGGGCGAACCCCTGTTTGAGGTCAATTCCATAAGAAAATGCTGTTTCGAGGACCCATTCCATAGTCTGTTGTGTGTCTGAAAACTGACATTCATGGATGGCCCGGATGCCGTATCGTCCTCCTGCTGCCAGAACCGAGGTGTCTCCAAAACGGGAAGCAGCCACATCCAGGCCAAATCCTTCGACAGGCAAAATTTGATTCAACAGTTTGCTTGCCTTCACATGACGATTATCAGTAGCTCGGTGCCAGAGCCGATTCCAGCGCGTCCAGAAACGGACGGGTTCCACCAGCCATTCAGGCAGAATTACCTGTTTTTCAGGGTCCTGATCGGGGAATTTTCCCAGGGCGTAAACATTTCGAATGAGTGGATCGGGATCATTCAATAATGACATGAATTCGTCATAGCATGTCTGCCCGGGAATGCGGGGTGTGCATTGTATGAAATGCTCTGCAGGGATCGACGTGCCATGCGGATAAAAGTTATCTGATATTTCAATACCACCTAAGGGAGCGACTGGCTGTTCCAGACACTTTTCTCTGACATTGGTACATTCCCAGCCACTGACTGTAATGCAGCGTGTTTTACCGTATTGATCAACAATAGTTTGTGTACGGTCAGCTTCTACAGACGGGAAAGCATCTCGAAACGATCCCGACAGAGTTGAGGGATTAGAAAGAGCCAGAAACTTTTTGGCCTGGGTATTGGCGAGTTTATATTTATCTTCCAGGTTTGGGGCAGTTGCTTCATCGAACCAGAACAGTACATGTGGTGAGTGCGCTCCGCGAAATCCTTCGATGTGTTTGGGATTGGCCAGTGAAATGGAATGCTGTTTGTGATCGTAGATACCGGAGGTCAGTAATTGACCTGGTGGTTTTATTTTCATTAGCCTCCACCATTTATCGACTTCCCCGAAAGCAATCTTCTGTGCCATTCTCAGAGAGTCGCGGGTAATAATGATTTTGGCATCATCCCAGATGTGAAAGTAAGCGCAGCAGGCGATTCCTGCAGCAGCTCCTTTACCACAACCAGTATTACCCTTAACAAAGACACGTCTAATGGTAGGGTCGAACAGTGATTCGAGAATATCCCATTGCCAGTCATCGAGTTGGACTTCTGGCCATTGTATTTGAACGTAATTTCGAATCTGGCCAGTACGTGCCAGGTTGATAGCTGATTGCAGATCGGTGCCCTGCTCAGCTTGTGCGCGGTCCCTCTGTAGCCGTTCACAGAACAGGATCTGATGATTATCAGTGGACTTCAACTTGACTCCATAAATGATAGATGAATTGTGTAATCGAGGAATTGAGAGAATCCTGCTCTCGATGCCTCAATCAGGGGGATTCCCCATATTTTTTGAATGAAATCCTTGCGATTGTCATTCTCAAGTCAAGATAATCAAAGATCAGTTGTGTAATGTGAACTATGGTTATTGCACAGATAAATATCATTGTTCAGAGTTTGCGATTGGCTGAATGATATCGGTAGATTCAGCTGGAAGGAATTAATCTGTACCGCACTCCATTGTCAGGTGCGTTCGAATATTGGGGGGATCTGATTATGAAAAATGTGTTCACGACATTATTGCTGTTTTCCTGTTTAATATCTGCACCTTCTATAACAGCCGCCGACGAGAGAGTGAAAATCATTCCGGATGTTGTGTATGGGCATAAATTTGGAATGGCACTGACCTTTGACGTATTTCAACCTGAAAAACCCAATGGAGCTGGAGTGCTGTTTATGGTCAGTGGTGGCTGGTATTCACGCTGGACGGATCCGCAGAACATGCTGTCCTGGTTTAAACCATTATTGGATGAAGGTTTCACAGTTTTCTGCGTGCGGCATGGCAGCAGTCCCAAATTTAAAATCCCTGAAGTCGTAGAAGATGTACGGCGAAGCGTGCGGTTTATTCGCCTGCATGCCAAAGACTACGGAGTTGATCCCAGCCGATTAGGAGTCTGGGGAGGAAGTGCGGGGGGACATTTATCGCTGGTGCTGGGGACTACGTCCGACAAGGGAAAGCCGGAAGCTAAAGATAAGGTTTTGCAGGAAAGTGATCGCGTGGCCGCTGTCGCAGCGTATTATCCACCCACCGACTTGCGGGAGTTTGTTGATGAGAAATCGCCTTACTATCAGCGTTTTCCGGCGCTACAGTTTGACAAAGAACTGGCCGATGATTTTTCACCTCTTCTGCAGGTGACGCCTGACGATCCACCGACGCTGCTCATTCATGGTGATCAGGATAAACTGGTTCCTATCAGCCATAGTGAAAATATCATGCAGCAGTTCAAGGAGAAAAAAGTTCCAGTTGAACTCCTGGTGATCGAGAATGCCGCACATGGTTTTCGTGGTGATGATCAGACGCGTGCCAGTCAGGCCGTCGTCAAGTGGTTCCAGAAACACTTAGCAAAGCAGGCAGACTAGTATATCTGAATTAAAATTCTGCATTTTTCGGTGTTCTGGGGAAGGGGATGCAGTCACGAATATTGGTCATGGATGTCATGAGTTGAATCAACCGTTCAAATCCTAGTCCAAAACCGGAATGGGGAACGGTTCCATACTTTCGTAGGTCCGTGTACCACCAGTATTCATCGGGGACCAGTCCCCCTTCCTGCATACGGTCAACAAGAATATCGTAGCGTTCTTCCCGTTGGCTGCCGCCGATGATCTCGCCAACTCCCGGGACGAGCACGTCCATGGCACACACAGTTTTATTATCATCATTGCAACGCATGTAAAAGGGTTTGATCGTTCGGGGATAATTGTAGACGATCACTGGTTGCTTGAAGTGCTCCTCGGTTAAAAACCGCTCATGCTCAGATTGCATATCGCTTCCCCACTCGATGGGAAAATCGAACTGTTTTCCACTCGATTTGAGAATCTCGATGGCTTCTGTATAAGAAATGCGAATGAATTCGTTGTCAGTAATATTACGCAGTTTTTCGATTGTCGTCTGATCAATCCGCTGATTAAAGAATTCCATATCTTCGGGACAGTTCTGCAAAACATCGCCAATGACCGTTCTGACAAAACTTTCTGCGAGAGCCATATTGTCTTCGAGATCGTAGAACGGCATTTCTGGTTCGATCATCCAGAATTCAGCAAGGTGGCGTGACGTATTGGAGTTTTCAGCGCGGAACGTGGGGCCGAATGTATAACATTCGCCCAGGGAAGTGGCGAAAATTTCAGCTTCCAACTGCCCGCTGACTGTTAATGAAGCTGGTTTCCCGAAAAAGTCCTGTGAGAAATCGATCTCGGTCTGCACTTGTGCCAGTCGTTCCAGGTTGAGTGTGGTGACCTGAAACATTTCTCCAGCCCCTTCACAGTCACTTGTGGTAATGATCGGAGTCTGAATGTAGATAAACCCACGCGACTGAAAGAAGCGATGAATAGCATAAGCGGCTTCGTTGCGTACGCGGGTAATGGCTCCGAATGTATTGGTTCGCGGACGCAGATGAGCGATCTCTCTGAGAAACTCGAAGCTGTGTCGTTTTTTCTGCAGGGGATAGCTGTCCGCATCAGCCGTGCCGTACAAATAAAACGATTCCGCGTGTAGTTCAATACGCTGGTTTTTGCCGGGAGATTCATTCACCTTTCCGGTCACTGAGATGCTGGCTCCGGTTGTTACATCTTTAATCAGTGTGTCGTAGTCTGGGACACTTTGATCGATGACAATCTGTAAATTCGCCATACAACTGCCATCGTTCAGTTCTACGAAGGAAAAGCCACTCTTGGAATCACGGCGGGTTCGGACCCAACCAGAGACTTTGATATTTTCACCCGGTTGGGATGAATGCAGTGCTGATTTAATTTTGGTACGAATCATGGGAAGTCTTTCCGTAGTTTAATCCGTGATAAGTGGCTGTCATCCTGATAGACAATTCCTAACTCTTAAGTGAGCTGAAAGTTATCTCTCTTTGTAATCTGCGGTCTTCCATCTGTAAACTGTAATTGGGTCGGGGAGCCAGGCCTGTAAAACAGATTTCCTGCTTTGGGGAAGTGATCTATCAGATTGGAGCCGAAAATCTTTGCTTTTTTGATGTTTCTAGACAAAAAAAATTAGATACTTGTTCCTTAGTAAAGCAGTGAATCTGTTAAGGGATGCTTTGAGATTCCCATTTCCGGGAAGAATCGTATTTTCCCCTCTGTCCTGCCAGTTCTCTGGCACATCGGGCGAATTCAGCCTGAAATGAACACGGGATCACATGGTGGTTACTCGACTGGTGAGATAACAACATTCATGACGGGCTTGAATAAAATGGACATCCAGAACGTTTCGGCCGAGAGTCTGGCCGATCTGAATGATGAACTGTCTGCGATGGTCCGCAGTGGAATCCCTCTGGATGAAGGACTACGGAATGCCGCAAAGTACCTGAAAAAAGATTCGCAGTCCTTAATAGAGCAACTGATACAAAAAATCGAACAGGGGGCTTCACTGGATGCGGCGCTTGAATCTGAGGCTGTTCGTCTACCTGCTTCCTATGTTGCATTAGTCAAATCTGGTTTACAGATGGGGCGTTTGCCGGAAGCACTGACGACGTTTACCTCATTTTCCCGCGCCAGGATGGAACTGCGTCGGGAAATTGGTGCCGCATTGCTGTATCCTGCCTTTGTTCTATTTGTGGCTTTTCTGCTTTCATTGTTTATGTGTTTCATCATATTTCCTGAACTGGTTACTGTTGATGAGATCTTCCAGCTTAAGAATACATTCCTGATGAACTCGTTTATGAAAATAATCGAATTTTATCAAACCTGGTATTTACTGATTCCACTGATTTTTCTGCTGCTGATATTCAGCTGGAATTACAGCCGACATTCATTCATGATGTCGCGGGAACAAAATCAATCCCTGTCAGGAGCCCTGTTTACCTGCCTGGCGTATGGCTGGATCCCAGGTTATCGAAAATTAATTCAGGATATGAACTTATCTACGTTTTCAGAAATGGCCGGAGTTCTGCTTTCCTATCGCGTTCCTCTAACCGATTCGCTGGTTCTGGCTGCGGAATCCACAGGTAATCCGAAGTTAATAAATCAGTTTCAGCGCGTAGCTGAAAAGCTGGAGCAGGGTGCATCTCTTGACATCAGTTTTCAATCGGCGGGACAGCTTCCGGACTATGTTAAATCAATGATGGTCAATCCAGCCCACCAAAACCAGCTGCCAGGCATAATGTCAGAGATGGCTCGTGTTTATCGAACGCGTGTCTTGAATCGCATGGAATGGATCAAACACATCCTTCCAGTAGCTTTGGTGGTACTGGTCGCCGGAGGCATTACGATCTGCTATGCCCTGATTGTCTTTTTACCTTTTGTTGAAATTTTGAAAATGCTGGGAAGTCCTTCACTATAATGAAGCAGTTTTCATATCTCTGTATCGGATACGATGGCGAGGAAGTGAGCGGTTTTCTGTCCGCTGACAGTGATGAATCGGCGCGTATCAAGTTGATGGGGCAGGGGTTGAAAATAGTTCGGGTCGATTTATGTGAAACTGCAGATTCTACAGATACAGCTTCTGGTAGAGACGAGGCTGCAGAAATCACTGAATTCGAGGGAGTGTCGCTCGAAGATTTTGGAAAAACAATCTGGAGTACCCAACCGGATTATCTGGATACAATCCGGAAAAGTTCACAGCATCAGATTCAGGGTTTGCCACTTTCGGCAAGTATGCGCACGCTATCGGAAGAGTCCCCATCTCGAAGTCTGGCGCGGACATTTGAGAAAATGGCTCTTGATCTGGAACAAGGCAGGACGACCGAGCAAACTTTTCAGGAATATTTACAGTCGGTCCCTCAGAATCTTTCCTCTCTGATCAGAGTGTCAGCAAGTACAGACAAACTGGAATCTGTGATCGAGGATTATATTGAAAGCGAACGGTTACTCAAACAATCCCGACATAAACTTTTAGCCGCTCTATTTTATTCAGCCATATTAATTCTGGGATCTTTTATTCTGTTTTATTTTCTGATGACAATCATCCTGGGAAGCTACAAAGTGCTGATGCTGGACCTGGGTATTGAGCTTCCCGGATTGACTATTTTGATGATAAAAACTTCTGATGTAATAGCGAATTATGGTATCAAGATGCTGCTTATCACACTGGGCAGTGCCTTGTTGGTCTGGTTCAGTTTCGATTTCCTGAGAATGCGCGCTATGAGACGCAGAATGATTAATCGAATCCCAGTGTTTGGTACTATTCTAAGTAATACCTCTGTTGCACAGTTTTGTCGCATCCTGGCTGGCCTGATCGATGCCAGAGTAAAATTACCAGAAGCACTGACGTTAGCAGCACAGATGACTCGAGACCCTAACCTGATTGCAGGGTGTGATATTCTAATCAAACGGACGAATGCAGGATTCAGTCTGATGGAATCTGCTCAAAGTTCACCCCATTTTACCAAGAGTTTTATCCATCTGTTTCGCTGGCAGGACCAGCCACAGATCTTTGTTGAGTCGTTGCGGGCCAGCAGTAATATCTATCAGGCCAAAGCGGATCTGAAAACCGGAACTCTGATTTTTATACTTCAACCAGTGTTAATCATCGGCATGCTGATTTTATTAGGTATTCCGATCGTGGCTGTCTATCTGCCCATGCTCAAGATGTTGAAGAATCTCGTATAACTTTTTAAAGAATGGACGGCAGTGGAATTTCTAGGGGTGATATTTAGTCTGGCTTTCTTTGTCTATTTTCCAATCGCAGGCATCACCGCGATGATGCTTTCCTGGAGAATTCGGGATTTCGGTCACCAGGGAGTGAATCCGCTGATCATATTCTGCTGGAAAGCCTATACACTGATCATGCTGACAACAAGTGTGATTTTTCTCCTGCTCCAAGTTATGGCCGTCGTGACAAATCAGTTATCACTCTTTGGGGCTGCATTAGCAGGGCTACCGACCGTATTGGTTTATTGTTTTACCATTTATCTGGAATGGCAATGCTTTCAACTACTTCGTGCATTAAATGTGGGGGATGATTACATCCTGCCGCAGACACTGCAAAACCGGGTACATCTCATCCGCATCGGAGGCAGTATCTTACTCGGAATGCCCCTGTTGATTTTTGTATCAGTTTTAGTATATCTCGCTCCGTTATTTTTTCTGGTTCTGGTCTTCATCTGTTGTCTGTTGAATGTTCTGGCATTGAATAAGCGTTCCAGAGAAACAGAATTACTATGGTTGATTACGTTTTGTGTGGAAAAAAATATACCTCTGGCAACAGAAATCGATCGCTATTCTAAAACAATGTCAGGCAGATACCGTAATCGTCTTTTAAATTTCAGCAGCAGATTGCACTCTGGAGATTCGCTCTCCGAAGCAATGGCTTATAGTCCAGGGCTGTTACCACAATCTGCAATCGTGTCAGTTCACATAGGTGAAGAGACGAAAAGTCCAGGGATTGCATTACGTGATGCCGCGGTGAGAGCAACGAAAAAACTTCATGATACATCAGATAAATCAAATTTGGCGAATTTGATACTGTATCTCACGATCATCCTGTCTCTGCAATTTATCATCACAGGATTTATCATGTATTTTATCGTCCCGAAATTCAAACAGATCTTTCTGGATTTCGGCATCGAACTGCCGCCAATTACTCGGTCCCTAATAGATGCGAGCGACCTGGTATATTCTTATTTCTATTTATTCTTCCCCATCTTCTCACTGCCGGTGATGATTCTGGCACTATTGTATTTTGGGAATTATTTCGGCTGGTATAATCTCCGGATCCCTTTTATTACCGGCTGGTTTCCGCGATTGAATACCCCACATTGTTTACGACAGATAGCGCAAGCGGTAGCAGTCGAAAGTCCTCCACTGATCGCTCTGGATTCTGTCGGGAATTATCATCTATGGACAGATGTCAGACAGCAGGCCCAGTCAGCAGCGATCCGGATTCGCCAGGGACATAATTTCTGGGAGTCACTGCAGGAAGCAGATGTCATTTCCTCCGCTGAGGCGGGACTCTGCAGTACTGCTGAGAAACTGGGAAATCTTCCGTATGTCTTGCGTACTCTGGCCGATACGATCGAACAACGTAGTATTCGCAGAATGAGGTACTTTACTGAAATATGTAAGCCCATTCTGATTTGCATTCTGGCGGTTCTGGTGGGCTATACTGTGCTTGCACTTTTTATGCCCTTAATTCAGCTGCTTCTCAAATATGCCTGATTCAAAATGTACATGAAAAATCGAATTTACAGTCAAGTGAAAGATACTGATCACAACAAACGTCGCGCAGGGATTACTCTCTTCGAGGCATTCGTTTCAATGATTCTGGTAAGTGCCACCATCGCGATTGCTCTGCCTGCGTTCAAAGCCATTGGTCTACAGAGAAAAGCGGTTGATGAACGGTTTCAGGTTACGACAGCATTGGGAAACCTGGCAGAGCGGATTTCTGCAGAGAATACCTGGCAGACACTAAGTCAGGAAGGGCTCAAGAAATATCAGACTGCTCTCATCAATCAATTAGGTCTCAAAGATCCAAAAGTAGAGCTGGAATTAGTCGAAAATGAAGAGCCTGCGGCGAATCGCCAGGTCCGTATCAAAGTGTCCTGGAAGAATACCTATGATGATTACGTAGATCCCGTGATGTTGACACTCTGGTTCTATCAAATGAGTCCGGTTCATGAAAAAGTCTGATTCGAAAAGAATAAAAGAGACAGTGTTATTGGATCTGCGTGAAGGATTTACGTTGATTGAAATGCTGGCTGTGATGGCCACGATGTCGATTCTGTTTACAGTGGCAGTGACTACTCTGGCATTTCTGATGCGCGTAGAGATGCAGGGTACAGAGCGCATCCAGGACAATCTGATTCTACAAAAGCTCTCGCATCAATTCAGGATGGATGTCGCAACTGCTCGGCAAGCAAATCTTATGCCGGATAACCAGAAACAATTGAATCTGGATCGAGGGCACGGAACTTCCATTGTCTATTTTATGACTCAATCCGGTGATGCGATGCGTCGGGAAATTCGCAAAGAAGGCAAGCTCATTTCTCAGGAAGAATATCGTTTACACCTGTCAGATACGAAATTTGAAATTGATCAGCAGGAACTGGTTTCGCTGGAACTACAAATTCCTGAAGAAACCAATCACGAAAATAAAACGCTGAAACCCCTGAATAGGGTTTTCAGATGTGAATCGCATCTAAATCATCAGAATCGATTCCTGAATCAGTCTGTGGAATCCAGGTAAATAAATGAAATTGCGACATCCCAACGTAAACTTGGATCCCACTGTGATGAGAGCTCAGCCTCAACACCATCGGCGGGGGTCTTTTGTCCTGATTCCCATGCTTTGCCTGATTCTGGCGCTGGCAGTGATCGGCGAAATACTGAAACAGACCACCATTGAAACTGGACAGTTAAAACAGCAGCACTTTCAGCTGCAGTCGTCCTGGCTGGCTGATGCTGCCGCACAGAGAGCAGTGACGAAATTGGCACAGAATCCGGACTATGAAGGAGAAATCTGGAAGACTCAGCCCGAGGAGATGGGACAAGATTATCCAGGAGAAGTTGTAATCAAGGTCCAGAAAAACAGACAAATGGAGTCATCAGTCATTATCAGAACAGAGGCCAGTTATCCCGTGAAAGATTCAGGTCGTGTACGCATTGTTCGGGAATGGCCTTGCAAGATCAAAGGTCAGAAATCAGGCAACTGATATTATTCCCAGCAGGAAAAACAGATACAAAGGAAAGATCATGTCAATTTCATGTTCGTTTTCGAGAAAAGCGCCACTGCGAACTCGAAGTGGTTTCACTTTGATCGAGTTACTGGTCGTAATAGCCATTATTGCGATTTTAATCGCTTTGCTTCTGCCAGCAGTTCAGCAGGCACGGGAGGCAGCCCATCGTTCGTCCTGCAAAAATAATCTGATGCAGGTTAATATCGCACTGCAGAATTATGAGATGGCGCATAATGTCTTACCGTCTGGTTCCGTGAACCCCACCGGTCCGGTACGAAATGAATCGAAAGGGTACCATGTCAGTTGGGTACTCCAGATTCTACCTTATCTGGATGAGCGAGTTGCATTTAACAAGTATGATTTTAACGAAAGTGCCTACGCGCCTGTGAATAAGCAGGTCGCCGAATATCGAATTCCGACGTTGAGTTGTCCATCAAATCCGGCTCCTGGTCATTCATACGCCGGCATGCAGAATGATATCGAAGCTCCCATTGATGTGAACAATAACGGAGTCCTGTTTCTCAACAGCAGTGTGCGCTACGATGAAATCCTGGATGGTTGCTCTAAAACCATTTTTATTGGGGAATTTATTGACGGCAATCAACGAGGGTGGGTATCAGGAACTCGTTCCACATTAAGAAATGCGGGTACCCAACTGAATTCAAGGGAGTTAACTTACTTTTCCGGCAAGGCAAAGTTTGATGAACGGACGCAATCAGAGAATTCTACAAACGGTTCTGGGGGATCTCAGGCTTCTCAGAATCCTCTCTATGTTGGCGGTTTTTCCAGCTATCATATGGGAGGAGCCCATTTCGGTTTGGGTGATGGCAGTGTGAGGTTTATAAGCGAAAATATTGATGAGGGGATATATCAGGCACTGGCAAATCGGCATGACGGACAGTTAATTTCTGATTTTTAGTCTCTTTCGTGTCATGAAACTGCTTCGGGGAACTAAGACAGATTCAATCACTGTAGAGGATCATTTCTGCATGAAGACTCAGCAACAGAATAGATCACAACCTGCGGGTTTTGTGCTGGTTGAGCTGTGGTGCGTTTTATTAGTAATCATGGTACTGATCGCTCTCTTACTGCCGGCGGTGCAACAGGCACGAGAAGCTGCGCGGTCCAATGTGTGTAAAAACAACCTGATGCAACTGGGGATCGCGTTGCAAAACTATCGGATGGCACATCAAGTATTTCCCCCAGGAACTATCAACCCACAGGGGCCCATCTTAAATCAACCCGAAGGTTACCATGTCAGTTGGGTTCTTCAGATACTCCCTTTACTGGACGAGCGGGCCGCATTCCTCAGTTATGATTTCATGAAAGGGGTGTATGATCCTGTCAATTCAGACACCGCAAACTATATGCTGCAATGTTTTATTTGTCCTTCCAGCCCCACGGGAGGCTATAACTATGCCGGCTGTCAGCATGACGTAGAGGCACCCATTGATGCAGATAATCAGGGAGTATTTTATTTAAACAGCAGGATTCGTGAAAAGGATTTGAAAGATGGTCGCTCTTATACCATCT
Source organism: Gimesia panareensis (assembly GCF_007748155.1). Classification (GTDB taxonomy): domain Bacteria; phylum Planctomycetota; class Planctomycetia; order Planctomycetales; family Planctomycetaceae; genus Gimesia; species Gimesia panareensis. Next base: position 7,469,707 of record NZ_CP037421.1, on the reverse strand, counting down.
TTTTGGGAGAAACATCAGATGGAGGTTTGCTGAGCTGGACTTCAGGGACTTCTTCAACCTTGCGGAACATGGGGACGAAGATTAATCAGTTGATGTCCACCAGGTTATCGCCTCGTGCAGCTTATCCTTATGGGAACGCTAGTGGATATCAATTCAAAAACGATCCGCTATCTGCCGGTTATGAGGGGGAAGAAGACTGGAATGCAGAAGGCAATCTCGAAGGGACTCGTCAAAAAAAGGAACTGACTCCGGAAGAGAAAAAAGCATTGCTCCATGTTGGGGGATTTTCAAGTTTTCATGCAGAGGGCGCTCATTTTAGTTTTGGTGATGCTTCAGTGCGCTATCTCAGCCAGAAAACCGATTATCAGGTTTTGAAGCGGCTGGCCAATCGTCAAGATGGAAATCTGGTTGGGGAGTTTTAGATATCCGGTATGAACAGAAAATCCTGTATTCCAGGTTTCAGAAGGTATGGCGTTTTTGTATTGCTTCTGATCTTGATTCCATCCAGAGTATTGGCTCTCGAGATTCATGAAATACGCTGGTCCTTTCATGACCGCCCTGTCGCGTATCATTTTAATCCAGTCACACTCCTTGTTGAAAATAATAAGACGACTCCCTTTGAGGGAAAATTGCGATTTCAACCGGAATCATTTCGTGGGCAGACAATTGGACTGGCGCTTGCAAAGAGTATCTACATAGCTCCGTATGAGAAAAAATGGGTTCAATTTTACCCCTATTTTACAGAGTCAAATGCGAACTGGTCTGTTGACTGGGAAGAAACAGGACGCCATAAGTCAAAATCATTTCTCGCACCCGTACCAACCCATGAACGAGCTGCAGTTCAACTGGTCAGCTTTGGAAGTCTTGAACGATTATTGCCCGGGATCAAACAATATCCAGAGGAGATATTTCCCCCTTTCTCTGCAACCACTGATTCCCTGGAGTCAGTGGTTCTGAACCATGTTCCCAAGTGGGATAAAGCGCGGAGAACTGCTTTTCTAGAATGGATTTATTCCGGGGGAACAGTACACCTTTTTAAAAATGCCAGCGGTAATGCGCTTGTTTTTTCAGAATCTTTTGCTCCCTTGGATCGAATGTCCAATGTTGTGAGTTATGGCAAAGGGCGAATCTTCCGTCATCAAATAAAAATTGATCAATTATCATCTGCTAAACTCAGCAGGGTGTTACGAACGATTCAGCAAAATCCTGAACAGCCATTTGATGGAGAGGAAAAACTGGCAGATGCATATTCTTATGATCCTGCTCAGGGGTATTATCCGCATGCAGGTTTTCTCCATTCGAATATGAGTGATGAAGAAATACTTACTACTCTGACTGAAATGAGTAAGCCACAGCGAATCTGGTATTTTAATTTCTTTATTTCCTTCTTGTATTTAGTGGTTGTCGGGCCGGGATATTACATCGTTACCAGACTGAGTCAGAAAACTTACTACTACTATGTCTGTTATTTTCTGGGTACAGCACTGTTCAGTCTGATCTTTTTAATTAGCGGAAAATACAGCTCAAATCAGACATCACAAGTTCATTCTCTTTTCCTGGCAAATGTGTTACCCGATCGAGAAATCGAGCTCAGTGAATGGTCGAGTCTCGGTATCGTGAATGGTGGAACATATGAGATATCACACCTGGGTGACGAGCATCTTTATGCAGCGTGTAATGAATTTTCCAGAATCAACGGAATCAGTACAAGTGGATCTCAGGGGATGCTCAAGATAGAGATGCCGCCAAGCTCTACGCAAAGTTTTCTGCATAAAGCCAAGACCAGGAAAACTGTGTTTGAGGTTGCAGTCGAATCTGTCTTGACGAATGAATCTGGCCTGGAGGCACTCACGTTGAAAATCAACGATCAATTCCCCAGTCAGGTCAAACAGATCTACTTTCAGGCAGGTCCGAAATTATATGAGCTTAAACAGGACGAGGAACGGCTTGTTTATCACGGAACATCCAGAAAGATTTCAACCGTACTCGATTATTCTTTACGAAATGCGGCAGATTCTCTTGCTACATTCAGACTGACCGGGACTGTGAAACCCCGAGAGACTCCGGATAAACTGCCACTGGACCAACTGTTTCCTGTGCTGTTAAAACGAGCATTGGGAATCGAATCAGTCCAGACAGGAAGCAAACAGCAGTCTAATGTGAGTACAGGGAAACTTCTGGTTTTATGCGATGCCCCAGATGAACTTATTCTACAATCTCCTCAAGTGACAAATAAATATGGTCTGGTCCTGTATTGTCTCGAAGTTCCCCTCAAAATTCAGATCGACTGAAAGAGGCACTGCATGTTTCGCGGATCTTTGATTTTCACGAGTTTTGCTATCAAAAAAGATGTCTATCTCAGGAAAATACATCTCTTTCGATTTGCCTGTATTGGTATTGTGTTTCTCATGTTTTTCTCTTCCTGGCTCAGCAGTTCTCGTGTTGGTTCTCCAGGACTTGATTTTTTCTCAAAGATGATCTGGCTTGATTTCTGGCTGGTGACGCTGGCAGGTATTGGCATTTTTTCGACGGCAATCACTGAGGAGAAAGATGAAGAGACGTTGCCATTATTGAAGCTGGCTGGTATCAGTTCACTGGGGCTGCTTCTGGGGAAATCTACGGTTAGAGCAGTTCGGATAATTCTGTTGATCCTGGCACAAGTGCCCTTTCTGTTACTGGCAGTAGGCCTGGGAGGAATAACCCCTCTGCAGATATTTGCCACTCTTTTTGCAATGGTGGCTTATGTTGTTCTGATTTCGAATTTCGCTCTGCTATGCTCGGTTTATGCCAGGCGGTCAGGTGATGCCATTGCTCTCGTGCTGATTGCAATGACGATACTTTTCCTGTTCCCCTATCTGCTTTCGGAGCTTTTATTAAACCTGCAATCACGAGGTTTAATTAGCTCTCAGGGATATTTCGCACGCGGGATCGATTGTATTTCTCAGATCAGTCAACGGGTATCGGTCATTGAACAATTTCAGAAGATTCTGACGACCGGCTTCAGCGGATCGGTAATCAGTATACAAGTCGTAAGCAATATTGTAATTGGATTAATTTGTTTTCTAACTGCCTGGGCCTGTTTTGAGTCTGGTTCAGTTCGCGTTGCAGCAGAAAAATCTGACGGTCCAGTTCGAAAATGGAAAACTCGATTTCGGAAACATCGACCTGGTAATCTGGCTCTGGCCTGGAAAGAGTTCCAGTTTACTACCGGAGGCAAGAAGGCTTTTCTTTTCAAATTGCTGTTCTACCCACTGCTGATTCTTCTGGTTACAGGAGGAAGTATGCTCCTGGACCAATATTCCTCCATTTCGTTTATCTCGTCTTTCAGCTGGCGTGGCATGATGAGTACTTCGCTGCTTTTACTCTGTGGCGGTTTTGTGATTGAAAGTACATTGTATGTATCACAGGTATTCCGTGAGGAACGCAGGCAAAAAATGATGCCCTTACTCATGTTGCTTCCTCATTCGCTGGCTCGGATCATGTGTGAAAAGTTATTAGGAGTGTGTCCGTTGTAAACAGCGGCCAGAAAACGTAGCGCCTGTCGGGTAGTGGCAAATCGGTATAAAAACGTAGCGCCCAGATGACCACCTGTTGGTTTTGGGTCAGACTCTCAGTATATGAGTCAGTTCTGATCCGGAAACAGCGGGGGCAAGGGTGATTACAGATATGGAGTTATGGGGTGAGATCCGTCGGCGTGTTCTGACCGGAGAAATCAGTCAACGTGCTGCTCGTGACGAGTACGGTATTCACTGGGACACGCTGCAAAAAATACTGACCTACTCGGAGCCGCCGGGATACCGGCTGACTAAGCCCCGGCCTTCCAAGCTGGAGCCGTTTCTGCCGATCATTCATGAGATTCTGCAGAACGACCGCAGCGTGCATCGCAAACAGCGCCATACGGGGAAGCGCATCTTCGAACGTCTGCGGGACGAACACGGGTATTCCGGTGGAATCACGATCGTCCGGGAAGCCATCCGTGACTGGAAAGCCCAGTCCCGCGAGGTTTTCCTGCCGCTCCGCCATCCCCCGGGCGAAGCCCAGGTGGACTTCGGCTTTGCCGATGTCTGGCTGGACGGAACACTGACCAAAGTCGCCCTGTTTGTGATGACGTTACCTTATTCGGACGCGATTTTTATCCAGGCCTTTCCCCGGGAATGTACGGAAGCCTTTCTGGAAGGACACAAGCGGGCCTTTGAATTTCTGGGCGGTGTACCGCAGCGGATCAGCTATGACAACTCGAAAATCGCAGTAGCCAGTCTGGTAGGGAACCGTGAGCGAAAAGTAACGACCGAGTTCCTGCGTCTGAAAAGCCACTTTCTGTTTGACGATCATTTCTGTCTGGTACGACGACCGAATGAGAAAGGCCATGTCGAGCGGTTGCTGGACTATGCCCGCAGCAACTTCCTGGTCCCCGTTCCCCGGGTTGCTTCCCTGGAGACTCTGAACGAGCAGTTAGTGCAATGCTGCCGGAACGATCTGCAGCGTCAGTTGCGGGGACAGGCTTCCCCCAAACAGAGCCTGCTGGCGGAAGAACAACGGGAATTCCTGCGGCCCCTGCCACAGCAGACGTTCGAAGCCTGCCGACTGGGACAGGCACACGCCGACTCCCTGTCGCTGGTCCGCTTTGATACCAACAGTTACTCGGTTCCCACAAAATACGCGCATCGTCAGATCACTATCGTGGCCACCATCACCGAAGTGCGGCTGTTGTTTGAAGAGACGTTAATCGCCCGGCACCAGCGGGACTGGGGACGGGAACAGACCCGTTTTAACCCGATTCATTACCTGAGTTTACTGGAACGGAAGCCGGGAGGCTTTGATCATGCCCGCCCCCTGGAAGACTGGGATCTGCCGGTCTGTCTGGGCATTCTCCGCCGTCGGCTGGAAGCCGAACTGCAGTCAGACGGCACGCGGGAGTTCATCAAGGTGCTGCGCCTGCTGGAACACCATCCGTTATCCGCACTGAAGCGTGCGGTGGAATACGCGCTGGACATTGATGCGACCCGCGCTTCTGCCATTCGCCTGATTCTGGAATACCAGCAGGAGTCACCGCTGACTCTGTTCAGCCTGGAAGGCCGTCCCCACCTGAAGCTGGTACAGGTGGCACAGACGGATGTTTCTGCTTACCAGTCCCTGTTAATCGGAGGTTAAACGTGACCAGAAAACAAACCAAAAGCCTGGTGCTGCTGCAGCACCATCTCAAGAACCTGAGGCTGCCCACCATCCTCAGAGAATGCGAAAAGATCGCCGCCCGTTGTGCCACTGACAATGTCGACCATCTGGGATTCCTGTTACAGTTATGTGAACTGGAACTGATTGAACGGGAACGCCGGGCCGCGGAACGACGTCTGAAGGCCGCGAAGTTCCCGACGTATAAGACCCTGGAAACGTTCGATTTTCAGGTCCAGCCCGGCCTCAACAAACTGCTGGTCAGCGAACTGATGCGGGGTGAGTTTATCGAGCAGCGGGAGAATATCCTGCTGGTGGGCAATTCCGGCACCGGCAAGACGCACCTGGCAGTCGCCCTGGGGATTGCCGCCTGCGGCCAGGGAAAGCGGGTCCGCTTTTACCAGGTCACAGAACTGATTACCCAGTTAATGGAAGCCCGCGAACAGCGGGAGTTAACCCGCCTGAAAAAGCAGCTCGCGAAACTCGATCTGCTGATTCTGGATGAACTGGGATATGTCCCCGCAAGTAAACTCGGCTCCGAGTTGCTGTTCGACGTGATCAGCACGGCTTACGAACGTTTCAGCCTGATCGTAACGACCAATCTCCCCTTTGAAAACTGGACCGAGGTCCTGGGCAGCGAACGGCTGACGGGGGCCACACTCGACCGGCTCACCCATCGTTGCCATATCCTGGAAACCACTGGTGAAAGTTACCGGTTACAGGACGCCAAACGGCGGCACACAAAAAGCTCAAGCAAGCAACCGCGACTGACGAAATAACAAAAGACCACGCATTCGTCCCCAAACAGCCACATCAGGACGAATCCTGCACAGACAGCGCTACGGTTTTCAACCGGCACGCGCTACGTTTTCTGACCGTTGTTTACAGCCCGTCGCTTATTCCTGTCAGTATGGGAATAATTCTGATCTTGTTACTGGCTCCGGATAGTGTGTTGGTTTTTGCCGATGCCAGGTGGGAAATCTACATTCCGCTGATCCTGGCCCAATATGCAGTCTTCTTGCATTTACTGGCATATTACTCCCTGGTAGTTCGCTGGGGAGCGCTGGCATTTGCGATCGGAACCTTGATTCTCCTTGAAGCCTGCCTCTCTCCGTTTCTGCAGATTATGTATTTATTCTTTCACTACACGATTGGAGAGACAGGAATCATTATGCCGGCATTTTATCTGAGCCTGCTCAGCTGTTTTCTGTTACAGTTTCTCATTACAGGCAGATTGCATCGTATTGCTACAGAAGAATAAACTGAAATTACTTTCAGCCTATTTCGGTAAGAATGCCTGCTTTAAATGAGAACCAGCCATTTGCACAGCTTCAAAGGCGCGATCGAAAACGTCAGAGCGCCGAAAGAAACCATGGATCATATCTTCAAAATTGATGTGTTCGACAGGAACGTCCGAGTTCTGCATTTGTTCAATGTACTGTATCACCTCGGAATAGAGGGGGTCATATCCAGCTGTGATGACTAAAGCAGCTGGTAGCCCCGATAGATCTTTACACCGCAATGGGGAAGCATAGATTTCGCGGCCGGCAGATTCATCTGGCAGATATTGTTCCCAGAACCATTCCATTGCTCTTCTGGTGAGGAAGTAATTTGTGGCATATTTCTGATAGGATTCTGTATCGAAGTAATAATTTGTTACTGGATAAACTAATAACTGGTAATACAGCTTAAGGGCTTCTGATTCGCGGGCTTTCAGGGCAACCGCAGTAGCAAGGTTTCCTCCGGCACTGTCACCTCCGATGGCAATCCTCTGGCGATCGAGATTGAGTTCATCTGCATGTTCTTCAACCCAGAATGTTGCTGCAAGCGCATCCTGAAACGGAATTGGATAAGGATATTCGGGTGCCATGCGATAGTCTACAGAAAGAACTTTACAACCTGCTGTTCCCGCCAGATCCTGACATAAACCATCATAGGCATCGAGTGTTCCCAGCACCCAACCTCCACCATGAAAATAGATCAATGCGGGCCAATGATCTGGAAGGTCATTGGAGTCAAGTTCAGGAGTATAGATCCGAACTTCGATCTGCTCATCGCCTACCGGGATGAGCAGGCTTTCGATTTTTTTTGCAGGTAGGTGTGGTTCAGGTGAGGGAGTCAGTGTAGATCTGATGAATTCTGGAGTCATTTCCTCGAACGGTGGCAGGTCCACTTGGGAAATTTCATCGAGATATCGTGCAACTTGGGGATGGACTGGCATTTAGATTTCCTGAAGTCGATAGCAGTATGAAGCGAGGCAAATACTTGAAAGAAATATACATCAGAATATAGTGCAGTGCGATTATAACGAATAGTCTGTCTGGGCTGCCACGGAATGCTGAATTGATAAGAAAATAAACATACTGCTCAGAAGGGGATATAGTTTGTGACCTATTTTAATAGAGAGAAGCCAGTATTTATATCTAATTATCCAAAATGATGCAGGTGCATTACCGTTTTTGAAACTGCAGTCCTTACAGGTAAGTCAAGTTATGTCCGCACAACCGATTCGTGTTTTAATTGTAGATGATTCAGCTGTCATTCGCGGCCTGATTTCGAAGTCGCTCGAACAGGAGCTTGATATCATCGTTGCCGGGACTGCCATGAATGGTGAACGTGCATTGAGTTGGATGAGTTCTCATCCAGTGGATGTGGTTATTCTCGATGTAGAAATGCCTGTGATGGATGGTCTGACGGCATTACAGAAAATCCAAAGTGATTTTCCAGACGTACCTGTGATTATGGCTAGCGGTTTAACCAGCCAGGGGGCTGAGACCACAGTCAAAGCACTGTCTCTGGGGGCGGTTGGCTGTGTAGCCAAACCTCAGACAGCGAGCGCTGCCGAGAGCATTCGTGTGCTTTCCCGCGAACTGGTCATGATGATCAAAGCCGTTGGTGCCAAGAGAAAATCAACTGTGCAAGTTGTTGAGTCAACGGTCCCTGCAAAGACAGTGAGTCCGGCTCCCTCTCCCACCTCAGGGCAACTGTTCCAGAAAAGTATCAAATTCTATAAGCAACCAGAGGTTCTGGTGATAGGAACCAGTACAGGTGGGCCTAAAGCACTGGCAGAATTAATGCCGCAAATTCCTGTCGATTTTCCTATTCCGATTCTAATCGTCCAGCATATGCCGCCAGGTTTTACAGAAATCCTGGCGTCGCATATTCAAAAAGATAGTGGCAGGGTCACAGTGGAAGCAAAGCCGAACGAGCCACTTGAATCGCATAAGACATATGTTGCCCCCGGAGGCAGTCATCTCCTTATTGGAGAAAATAATGGTCAGAAAGTGACTTTGATCAATCAGGCACCCCCGGAGCATTTCTGCCGACCTTCTGTTAATCCACTGTTCCGGTCGGCGGCTGAACATTACGGAAGTGCTACTCTGGCCGTAATGTTGACAGGTATGGGGGAGGATGGAATCGAAGGCAGCCACGATATTGCACGTGCTGGAGGTACGATCATTGCACAGGATGAGGCTTCCAGTGTGGTGTGGGGCATGCCGGCTGCTGTCGTCATGGCTGGCCTCGCCGACAAAGTTTTACCACTTTCAGAAATCGCTGCAGAAATCAAATCGCAATGCCTGGTCCGTGCCTGAGCACGACTTCGGCATCAAATGCTGACAGTCAATGGGTGAAATATCGCCATAACTGGAATCTTAGCAACGATCCGTCTATCGGGGAAAATCACTTTAAAAGTCGATTTTCAATTTCGATTAGCGATTGGGGCACGAAGATTACGATAACTTAGAATGACCTGATATAGGCTATAACCATCTTTTAGTGCTAGCCGGTTATTATCAGATTCACGACTAGTTTACCACTCAAGAGACAGCACCTCTGATTTTATCTGGTTAATGATGAAACAGTTAGCGGTCTGGTTCTCAAATTCACTCTTGCCGAACTGAACCAGATGTAACGAGATCGTTACAGCGTTCATTATTAATTCAGATTTTGTTGATCGCCAGTATCGTTCACCCCCCTCTGAACGGTGCTGGCGTTTTTTATTTCAACTTACTTTCATTTCGCAGGATCTGTCTGGATGGACACTTACCAGCTTCAGTGAATGCTTCTCATTCATTCGCAGATCGATCAACTCTCCCTACATCTATTACGACCCTCTGATTCCGTATTCCCCGAATTTATAGTCACTCATTCCTGCAATCTTGTAAGGATTGGTGTTTCTTTGGCGATCAGTTTTTTTTTGGAAGATACATTTTTAAGGAGGTGAATGCCTTACTTATGGTGCGGTGAATTCACTGATCTTGGGAAATGTAAACTGAGTGAGGCTGCGTATGCGCTTCATCATCAGATTCTCTATCGCAAACTGAACCAGCGCTTTCTGAATCCAATGAAAATCTTCAAGCCATTAACACGGATACCTGCAAAATTGAGGAAGTGGTCTATTTCTGATCGCCTCAAATGTGCATTTGGTTTGCTGGTTCTGGTTCAGGTTGCCAGTGGAGCTGTTACGCTATTTCAATTATCAAATATTAATCATGACATTTCCCAACTGGTAACAGTTGAAGAGCCGCTTGAAGAATCCATACTGGAAATGGAAATAGAAGCTGGCAAGATGGCACGCTCTGTCCTCGATTATGTACGCGACAGAGATAAGAAACATCTTGAGAAACTGATCCTGGCTCGAGACAGTTTTCAGGAAAGTTTTAAGCGTTATAAGAAACTGACTCAGTCTGGCCAGGAACTGGATCTGAACAGACAGGTAGAGCTCGATTATTCGGAATACAATCGAAAATCTGCAGCACTGGTCAGACTGGTTGATAAACGGGATGCAGCGTTACACGTATTTGTAAACCATGTCAAGCAGATCAATCAGTTAATAGGCAGTGAGAATCGTGAAACGGGCAATAGCCAGTCCGAAGCGGAAATCATTAAAGCAGATGCCTCTCATAATATGGAAAAGTATCTGAATATTACGTTTGGTTCAATTGAAGAATACGTAGTCCAGCGAAATCAGACTCTGCTGTTGCGGATTTTTGATGCGGAGCGAAAATTTCGATTGTTCGAAGCGCAATATCTGCAATCCATTTCTAATCAGCTGGAGATTCAGCGAGTGAATGAAATCGATGCGCTGTTTGAGAAGGCTACAACTTATGGCAATCAGATCGTAAATATTACTGATGACATTGATCGTCACTTGACTGGCTTTGAGCAGAAGTTGGAGACCCTCAATGACCTGTTGCATAATCAAGTGCACCCTCTCATCCATGCTGATACTGTCAAAGCCACTCACCATGCAGATAGTTCAATCCAGTCGGCGATTATGGTTATCAGTATCCTGGCCGTTATAGGTACGAGCTTTGCATTATTTTCAGTCTGGATTATTTCACGGGGAATCGTCTCTCCCATATTAGAGCTATCAAAAAGTGCGGAGCTGATCGCTGCTGGAGATGTAGATCATCGAATTGAGGTTGAATCACAAGATGAAATAGGTCGCCTTGCCAATGCCTTCAATCATATGGTTGAAGATCTGGTGATCGCTCAACAGGAAGCCGAGAAAGCCAGTCATATCAAAACTGCATTCCTGGCCAATATGAGTCATGAAATTCGAACTCCCATGACTGCCATCCTGGGGTTTGCTGAAATCATGCGTCAGCGAAATCAAGACCCTGAGACAATGCGTCATCTTGAGACAATCAAAAAAAATGGAGAATATCTGCTGGAGTTAATAAACGATATTCTGGATGTTTCAAAAATTGAAGCGGATAAACTCGAAGTGGAAACTATTCAATGCTCTCTGACTGAACTGATTGAAGACGTCAAGACACTGATGGAAATTCGTGCTTTCGACAAAGGGCTGGATCTGATTGTGAAGGTTGATGGACAGGTTCCCAACTGGATTCAGAGTGACCCGGTCAGGCTTCGTCAGATTCTGATCAATTTGCTGAGTAACGCGATTAAATTTACGAAGGAAGGTCGTATCGAACTGGTGATCAGGTCAGTCCATTTGGGTTTCAATGAACTAGGACTTCAGTTCGATGTCATTGATACTGGGATCGGAATGACTGAGGCACAGTTGTCGCGGCTATTTCAGCCGTTTGTCCAGGCGGACTCTTCAACGACACGCAAATATGGTGGAACTGGTCTGGGACTTACAATCTGCAAAAGATTGACTCATATTCTGGGAGGCGAAATCACAGTTTCCAGTGAGTATGGAACCGGTACGGCTTTCAGTGTGACAGTGAGATCAGGAGAATCCGGGGCTGAGGAGTATCTAGACCAAACGGCATTTGAGCGAAAGCTCTCACAGGGTACTACCTGCAAAGAAAGACCAGTAGTAAAACACAGCTATCAAATATTACTGGCAGAGGACGGCCCTGATAACCAAAAACTGATTCGCTATTTTCTACAAAAAGCTGGCCATGATGTGACACTGGCTGAAAATGGCTTGGAAGCAGTCAAACTGGCACTGGATGCTGTGGAAAAAAAGTCAGTGTATGATGTTATTCTGATGGATATGCAGATGCCGGAACTGGATGGTTATGCAGCGACTAAGGAACTTCGATCCAGGGGGTATGGATTTCCGATTATTGCTTTAACCGCCCATTCAATGAATGGGGCGCGTGAGGAGTGCCTGGCAGCAGGATGCGATAGTTTTGCGACCAAACCAATTCAACCAGATCAATTGTTTGCAGCAATTCACGAATGCATTACCTGTTTTAAACTGCAATCTGATTCTGTGAGTTAGCTTCAGTAGGCGGCCCGCTCCAGACGATTGTTAATCGTTCTCCCTAATCCTGTTTCAGGCATTCTCAGGGCCACGATACATTCAACGCTTGCCTGGTCCAGATTTCTCAAGGCTGAAAACAGTTTTGCTGCAGCTGTTTTTAAATTCCCTGAAGGGGACAGTATTTCCTGGGCCGCAAATTCGCGTCCTGAGAGTATCGTTTCTTCGAGAGGGTACAGGCTTAAAACGCCAATCGACTCTGCGGTGGGCAGTTGCTCCAGTTTTTCGATGAGAAACAACCGGGTCCCCGGCGCATAATGTCGAGGCAACATTCCAGGGCTGACTTGTGATTTTGTTTCAGCGAAATCTTCGATCCTGGCCAGTCTGACGGTTTCCACACAGGATTCAATTTCTTCCAGTGCAATTCCCCCCGGACGTAAGAGTATAGTTGACTCCTCGGTACATTGAATGACAGTTGATTCGACGCCAACCTGACATGGGCCTCCTTCCAGAATCATGGGGATTTCATCACCCAGTTGTTCAACTACATGCTGAGCGAGGGTTGGGCTGAGGCATCCAAACTTATTTGCACTGGGAGCGGCAATTGGTAACCCGGTGACCTGGAGCAATTCCCAGGCAATCGGATGAGCAGGGATGCGAATGGCAACAGAGTCCAGCCCTGAGGTGACAAGATCAGGGATCACATTTCGTTTCGGGAGGACCAGAGTTAGAGGTCCCGGCCAGAATCGTTCAGCGAGTCGTTGTGCTGGAGCAGATAATCCTGTAGTAAACTCAGATAGTTGTTCGGGGGTTGCAATGTGTACAATTAAGGGGTCGAAATGAGGTCTTTGCTTAACTTCGAAAATACGGGCGACCGCTTCAGGATTGAGTGCATTGGCTCCCAATCCGTAGACGGTTTCAGTCGCGAAAGCAACCAGTTCACCATTGTGGAGCAGTTCAGCAGCAGCTGTCACATCTTGAGAAATATTACACTTCATAACCAGAATTTAATCAGTCTTTGTGTATTGTTTGAAACGGGGGAGTTCATGAGTCTTAACGAAAAAAGACTCTCGCATCATACCAGTCTCGACGGCCGGGGCAACCGGAACAGCACAAGGCTATCCGTCGAGTTTAGTACAAAACGAGAGTCTGTATTTTATCAGGAATGAATCAAGGCGTGATTCATCACTGGTATGATTTTATCCCGAAAATTGAAATCGTTGCGGACTGGCCTGACGTCCTGATGAAATATTGTTTACAAGTTCACCAGGTCGCTGGCTCATAATGGTATTAATCCCTGCTTTCAAATCCTGATCAACGGGGCCAATTTCCTCCAGCTCCCTGTCGGTCATGTTGACTGGAATATCGGGAGTTACACCAGCTCCTGCCATCTCTCTTCCTGTGGGAGAGTAGAATTTGGCTGTGGTTAGCCAGAAAGTTCCAGGAACTGACTGTAGCGGAAAATGCGTCTGCACAGTTCCTTTGCCATAAGTTTTTCGACCGATAATCAGTCCGCGTCGATTTTCCTGAATTGCTGCTGCAAAGATTTCACTGGCACTGGCACTGTCGCCGTCCACCAGAACAACCAGGGGCATTTTCCAGGTTTTGTCATGGGTTGCTGATTCGACGGTATTATCGCTCTGGTATCTACCCCGAGTCGATACAATTTTACCGGAAGGTACGAATCTGTTAGACACGGCAATCGCTTCTGTCAAGAGTCCTCCCGGGTTTCCCCGCAGGTCAAAAATCAGCGATTGCATGCCTTGCTGATGCAGTTTCCAGAGGGCCTGATCCAATTCCTGGGAAGCTCCCTCTCCGAATTTCTCCAGTCGAATGAGGCCGATTTTACGTTGTGCGTCAACCAATTTCGTTTCGCTGATATTAGTGATACGAATCGCCTGACGACTCAGATTTAACCGGGCGGTTCTACTGTCACGACGAACTTCGAGGGAGACGGATGAACCAGCTGGTCCGGTAACCAGATTGGCAACCTCGTCCAGGGACAGGCCGGCCAGACTTCTCTGGTTGACACCGACGATCACATCTCCCCGTTGCAGCCCCGCCTGCTCAGCGGATCCCCCATTCAGAGTTCGCAGGATGACGGCTCCATCACGGTGAGTTTTCAGTTGAACTCCCACGCCGACGATATTATTCCCTCCCGCATCAACGCGTGGTCCAGAGGCGCTGGGAGTAAATTCGAAACGTGAGTGTTTATCGAGTGCTTCCAACGAACCGTAAGCAAATTCATAGATCACTACTGTAGCCGGCATCTGCAACTGGCTACCTGCGATATCGGCTGCCTGACGCAGTACAGTCACTGCATCTTGAGCAGAGCGGGCCGGGTTCTGGTCCATTAACTGTTGCCAGCGATTCTGAGCCATGCGGATCTGTTCTGGTGAGGCAGCAATTCGATTGACTCTTAAAAAGTTCTGATTTTCTACAGCGAAAATCAGATTTTGTAACGATTTTTTGGTACGTACATCATAGGACGGAGGTTGTACATGTCGTGCGTCGATCATGCGATTGACTTCCAGATAGAACGAATAAGCACGTTGTGGATCCAGATTCTGCAGCGTCGCTACCACCGATTGACTGTTATAGCGTTGCGAGATCTTAGCCCTCAGTTCCTGGTTGGGGTCGAGAGGGACCTGGGTCGGAAACCGGGTGTCGTAACGTTCCCTATCATATTGCGGCAGGGTTTGTTGTTGCAGTTCTCGAATCAGTTCCCGTAATTTCTGGTTGTCGAAATCATTCTGAAATGAATCACGGTAACGACGACCTGGAGAAGAGTAATTTTGCTGAGGAGCTTGATCACCAAACTGGTTCCGAGCGCGACCAATTGAGTAGTCATCCCCAGACAGGAGCTGTCGTAATTTTGCTTCATAGTCATCCATGCTCAACTCGTTAGAAACAGGGCGATTTCTACGATGCCGTTGACCAGGTGCATAATCTGCATCCGATCGATGCCGTGGAATGGGGGCATAATCTGAGTAGGAAGGTGTGCGGAAACGATTGTCCTGTTGATAATCTAACGAGGAACCGTTGTTACTACGGTAATCATTTCCCTGAAATGGGGTGTATTCTGCAGCATGGGAGAAGGTGGCACATCCAGACAGGAAAACTGCCGTCAGCAGAATGACCATTCCCCAGACAACAAGTCGAGCGGAATTAATAGTTTCGGTTTGATTAGATTTGCATTGTGATCGATTCATGATCCCCTCCGATATCAGTCGCTTCGCGACTATATGAAGCCCGGCCAATCAACTTCCTCTATGATGGCTTAACGGAATAAAAATTGTGAAAAATAACAGCTCACATATTGTGTGCCGTTCTGCAGTTAATAATTCATGCACATTGAGTATTGAGCCCGGGACTTACACTTTCCGAGTTCATGGTATTCAAGTTCTCTGGTGAATTGTCTGGTTCGAGCAATTCACCTCGAATCACACGAATATCACCGGGGGCTTCGACACCTATTTTGATAGCACCTTTTCCAGTCTTTAAAATCTTGATGACGATATTTTCACCGATTTGAATTACTTCGTCGCGTTTTCTAGTTAATACCAGCATTGAGATTCTCCTGTTCTAATAGATCACCAGTATGATAAAGGATCATAATGATGTCATGTTATTGTTTAAAAGTGGCTACTTATAATCAGTAGCATTCAGCGTGCCAATCAATAGTGCAACATGGTGTCGCATCGTTAAACCCATGTAATGAAAAGGAATATGGATTTTATTGAAAAGTTGAAAGTGGTTGTGGTGACTGTTTGACAGTGTAATATTGACAACAGAAGAATATACGCACCCAAAGTTACAATAGATCAAATAATAATACGTCCATTTTATGATTACACAAAACTGCTTTTACAGGGCTTTGGAATCATTAAAGTGGACGCAGTCGTGGAATCCTTTGTGGCTTTCCTATCTTTGCGGCTGCTGGCTTTTGTCTATGGTTGAGATCGTGTGACAATTTGATGACAGTATAAGCTGAAGAGCAAAACTGAAGCAGAGCAGAAGCATGGTCTTGACGTAATTTGCAAAACCAGTAAACTTCGCCGCCTGATCAGACTGGTTCAGTTGTCAACGCCGTTCTATTTCACTGCAGGCTGCCCCACACCAGCAGTTCTTCCAATCTGGAGAGAAAACACATTTGCTACTTGAACGGGCCCAAATGGTTCAGGTTTCGCAAACGGTGAAATGCTACTGAGACCGATCAAGCGATTGTCATGGAAGGCACATGTTAACTAAGCCAAAGAATTCACGAGAAAGGATTGTGTGAATGTATTCCCGCTACCGCCACACCATTAGTTACCACAAGAAATGTAAGGACATGTTGTCTTTTGGACCTCGCGTTCTGTTAATCCTGGTCCTTTCAGGGTTTGTTGCAACCTGCTCCTACTCGAGCGCATTTGCACAGTCACCCAATGATGACAACAGCAAACTGGTCAATGACCTGCTGCGTTTGCTCGAAAAATCTGAACTGGCTACTCGAGATCGTGAGTACAAACCATCCGGACTCGACCTGCCTCCAACTCCGCAGCTCAATGCCTCGCGGATCAATATCAATGAAGTGAGAGATACACTGGACAAGTTCTCCCGAGATTCCTCGGATCTCGCGATCCAGTTGAATCGTGTGATGTATCAGGTTCCCGGAGTCCGCGAATATATTGCCGACGTTTTGAAGGTTCGCGCACGAGCTTCGATTCTCGCAGATCGAGTTCGCCGCACAAATGACATAAATCAGATTGCTACGGAATATGGTGAAATTGATCAGTTATGGCGTGTTGTTGCTCTGCAACTGGATCAGGTTCGAGGGCTGGATCGCCAGTCTCGAAATCTGATTACCAGTATGAATGCAGCAGATCGTAAACTGGGAGATCTGCTTCAAACTGGTCCCCAGCTCAAACGAACAGATTTGCTGAGACAGACCTCAGCATTGAGCAATGCACTCAGCATTTTAATTCAGGATGTAGAATATGAATTATCGCGCGAACCCCAGCGACTGGAACTGGTAAGACAGGGACAGGAGGTTGAACAGCGCATGATCCAGGTAACCAACCTGATCATTGACCGACAGAGCTACGATTCCATAAAGCGCGAATATCTGGCGTTCCGTGATTCCTGGAATACTTATGCGACGCGTTTACGTTCCTACCATAATCGTATTTTAAGCCGCGGAATCCAGCGGGTCGTTCAGCAGGATCGTTCCATTCAGGAACTGCTCTGGTTGCCTCAGGATGGTGCCAATCTTCAGGAAGTGGCACATTTGACAGAAGCATTGAAACGCGATGTAGATGAGTTCTATCGCAGAGCCACACTGCGTCTGTTGATCAGCCTGCCGCCTGCTAACTATATTGCGACGTCTGATGAATTTTACGGAACCGTGGAGAACCTGATTGATACAGTCAACCATAATGAATCCACAGCAAATCTGATTACTTCCTTCCAGTATATTGAGTCATCCTGGAAAGACTTTTCAGCCATGTTCCACACGGTTGAGAGCCCTGCTGCTTTGCAGTTACTGGACAAGGTGGATAACTCGATCAATGCACTGCGAATCGCACTGCGAATTGAGAAACCTTCCGACAGTATTGATCTGGCAAAACTTGTCGTTGCACTGGAAGCACAAAGTACTCAACTTTCTCTGATCGCTGAGCAGTGGCTGGCAACCGAATCGCCTTCCTTCAGACAGGCGACACAAAATTCTATTCGAGATTTTTCTAATACCGCGCATGAACTGCACCGCATCGTTCTGATGCAACCTGCTTCGATGGCACTGATTCGAACCAAGAGTAATGAGCTGTTCGAAAGCTGGTTCCAGGTACATGAAAAAATTTCCCGTTGCGAGACTCATGAAAAATATCAGTTACAGGAAACAGCAGTCCGGATCACTCAGATGCTGATGGATCTGCGGTATGCTACGAAGTAAACTGATTGATGATTGCTAAATGTCAATTCAGAGCCCTCATCTTATGAGGGCTCTGTTCTTGCGCAATGAGAGCAAAAACATTTAAATTCTGGGGTGATAGAATAAGGTTCTACCGATGAATTCGTCTCACTCACCTGAGGAACATTCACAATTCGAGCCTGGTGATCAGGATGAAACTGACTGGGTTGATTCGATTGTGGCTTTTTTTGAAGCGATGCAGCGATTTTTTCGCATCCGGGTATTGGACCTGCATCGTGACCGCAAAACCCGGATAGAAGTCCGCAGCACTTTATTCCTGCCTTTAGCGGGTTTTTCACTGGGTCTACTGATCACGGTGTTGCTGGTTCTACTGCAGTTTCTGTGGCCATTGGAGATTGCTGTCCTGCTGACTGGTGCACTGGAACTTTTATTTTTACGGACGTTTGTGCCAGAATCGATACCTCAGTGCCGGGAATTCCTTGATCAGCGCGGGCGGGCAAGTTCGCCAGGAAACCTCTTTGTTTTGACTATTGTGTTCATGCTTTTGCGTGTAGCTTTATTTTACCAGCTGTTTACAGAGGCTGATACCTTATTGGCACCTTCGATCCTGATCCTGATTTCCATCTCGCTGGGAACGTGGATTATCCCGTTTTCCATCAGTGTTGTGAATGCGCAGGATGAAACTGCGAGGTGGGTGAATCCCCAATTCCCACTTTCCCTGAAACAGTTAGGTTACGGAAGTTTATTTCTAATTCCGGTTGTGTTGGTTGGGAGTTGGTTGGCACTACGAGACCTGGCACCTGCTCTCATCGTATCCGGGTTGGTGATCTACTGGATTATGCGAAAACTGGAAGATCATGATGCAGCTGTCACTGATGTGCATCTGGAAGGACTGGCGTCTCTCTTTCAGATTCTGTTTTTGCTGGCCTGCACGATTGATTTTTCGTTTTTGAAAACAGTGTCAGAATAAAAGTTGGTTTTTATATATCAGACACGCTTTCTGAATTCAGCTCGCATCAGGCCTCGCGCGAATTCAGCCTGGTTGATGAGTTGAAAACCATGGGTTTCGAGCAGAGAAGCGGGATCAATTAAGGTTGGGGCTTGAATTCGCGCAACCAGCTTAAAAAACAGATACATTGTTTTCAGCCAGGCAAGGGCACGCAATTGCATCAGCTTACCACCGGCCACCTGAAAGTCTGCATATAACCAGATCGCATTTTTGCTGCAGGATCTTACAATTTTAGAAACAGTAGCTGTGAGTGTCGGCTCATTGAAAACATCGAGAAAGAAATTAGTCACGATCAGATCATACTGATCGTCTGGCATGTCATCATTTGCGAGATCACATAGGTAGAAGTGAACGCGGGATAATGCTTCGGGAAGTTGCTGGCGAATACGCGACTGGGCCATTTCCAACATGACCTTACTTGAGTCGATGTAATGCACTTTCGGGCACTGTGTTTGTTTTAAAATTTCGAGAAGAAACCGTCCATCTCCTTCTCCAATCACGGCAATTTTTGTCAAGGAAGGTAAATCGGAGAGGTATGCAGTACGACAAAGCTGCATCTGATTCCTGAAGACGATTTTTTCCAATGGCTCAAAGTAGGGAGCGACTCGATTAAAGTTCATGGCGCGATGCTCAAGACAAGCCAGGGAGTCAGTAATGCCAGGTCGGCTAAAACCGGTTTTAAACTTAACTGCAGAGAACTGCGATCCAGAATGATCAACATTAGTGTGCTCAACAGCAGACATAATTCAAATGTGGGAATCTGATTTTCGTAAATCAAAAAAAAGGAAACACCTGATAGCAACCCCAGAAAGGTGAGGAGCATTTTCTGAAAATGATATAGTCTGGCTGGCCTGCTGGTAAAAAAAGTGACTTCCTGAGCCTGCATATCTGAAGCAAACTCCCACCGTGAAATCGCCAGGCAGTTCAGTGTGCAAATGCTGAGGAAGCCAATATACGACCAGAGAATGTAAAGGCTCCAACTACTTTGCTGGACTAAAATAAAAAAATGTGTGGCCGAAGAGAAAAAGAGACCTACCAGAAACTCACGAGTCAGAATTCGTCGAGCCAACTGGGGGATGTAAAAACAACTTATGAAGTAGATAGATAACAGCCCCAGTAAGATAAGCCCCCATATTAATTCTGTTGGGCTCAGTGATATCAGCAGGACACAAACTGAAGAGATGGCGGTCAGGCTCCATATAAAGAGTAGCGGTTTGAAGTGGCGAGAAGTAAACTGGTGCCGCGGGGTATGGCGGATATTTCCCGGCATGCGAAGAGTGTCCAGCAGCCTGTCTCCGGAATAGGCCAACCAGGTCACACTAAACAGGATAAAATAATGATGCATCAAAATGGGACAGAAGTACAGTTTTGACAGGCACCATAGCCAGGTGACAGCAACCAGCGGTGCATCCAGACTGAGTGAGTTTAACAACAGAACTGCCTTTTCCAGGTGATTACGGAGATAACTGATCCGGAATAGAGAAGCAGGTTCCTGGCAAGAGAGTCCACTGGCAGGTGTCCGTTTAGCCGTACTGGTTGAGATTTTACTTAACATCCGATTCTCAAAAGACTTTCGGTAAAACTGGTGTTCATTTCCAACGGGACCTGTAAAAAGTGAGTCGGATACCGTCATAGAAACGTTAAAGTCGACCAGCGTATGTTTCCAGCATGATACAATGTATCAAAGAACCAGTGTCACTGCGAAATATTCACATGTTGAAACCGATACGGCTCTTCGCATAAAGTATAAAAGACTAAATACCAGTATAAAACGCCGGGCGAGATCCCCTGTTTTGTCAGGATTGTTTTGCTTCGAACAGGAATCTGAAGATGCCATTAAAGACGGGGACCGTTGAAGAGCCTAAGCTCGATTTAACCCCCATGATTGATATTGTGTTTTTGTTGATCATTTTTTTTATGGTCGGCACACAGTTCACAGAAATGGAACGTCAGTATGACATTCAGCTTCCTACAGTGTCCGACGCGAAACCTTTAACCAATCTTCCAGATGACATCATAATCAATGTGGCACAGGATGGTGAAGTCACAGTCCATGGCCAAAAGAAAACGCTTCCGGAACTACAGTCAACCTTAGAGAAGGCAGTCAAAAATTTCCCAGGTCAGTCTGTTGTAATCAGAGGTGATTCAACAGGGCCATATCAGAATGTGATGAATATTCTGGATATCTGTCATCGAGTTAAAATACGGTCTGTCTCTTTGACCAACCGTTTGAGAGACGAATCATCAAAATGAGCGATCGACTGCATAACCTGATCGAGAGAATTTTGGCGGGGCGCGAGATCACGTTCGAGCAGATTCTATGGGGTATGCTCATACTTGCTGCGCTGTTTGCATCCATACATCTGCTCTCAATGCTGGTAACCCGGTGGGGAGACAGTAACGCCTCGTCCAAAGCGCTGTTGTTCTCGATCATCGTGCATTTATCAATATCTCTGGGAGTTGTCACTTTCTGGCCTGAGCAGGCTCCCCAGTCTCTGGCAAATGCCAAACAGAAACAGGAAGAGCGAGAGCGCAAAGAACAGGAGCAAACAAAATTCACTCTTCAGGCGGAAAGTACTGAAACGATAAAAAATAAAGAAAATGGAAATACTCCAGTCTGGGATCAGTTACAGAAGCCGGAAAAACAGGAATTGTCCCGCCTCGAACTAAGCCGCCCCGAGTTCGATCCATTGACGGCGCCTCCAGAAAAGGAGTCACCTCGAGAAGTATCAGAGTTACCGATGCCGGATGTAGTATCGGAAGCGGATTTACCAATCACCCCCGCCAAGGTGAATCTGCAGAGTGTCAGCCAAAAGCGGATTCAGGCGCGCGCGCCTTTGGAAATCACCGATGCAACTGCTGAGTCTCGCGCAGAGGTTTCGGTGCCCTCTACCTCACGCGAACGCAGTAAGATGATTCGAATTGGTCAGGCAAATCAGGATGTCAAGCGTCAATCAGCCCCCGGAGCCGTCGATCGTATTCGACCATCTTTCAGCAGTCAGAAACAGACTCTGGCTTTGAATGCGCAGGTTGATCCTCAATCGAAGCTGGAACGAAAGGCAACAGAACAAATGCTTTCTCGCCGAACGGGGCCTGCCCCCTCTAATTTGAAGATTGAGCCCACCGGCGTAGAGACTGACAGTCAGAACCAGAGCCAGGCCAATGTCGCTCCCACAGAGCCCCGCTTCTCAAGACGAAGAACTCGAGCAACGCGGTCTGTCTCACAGGGAGTAGTACAGCGATCTCTACCTCAGACACCGGCTGGTAAGGCCAATCCAGATAACGATCGACTGATGGCCGAACGTAGCCGATTGCCCCTGACGATTAATCGGCCGGGAGTTCAACCTGATGCATTGCGCCCTAATTTTGACGCGGTCTCAAATCGTACCAAGGCTAATATTCCAGCGACATATCGTTTGAGAAATCTGTCAAAACGCAAAGAAATCGCACAACGTTTTGGCGGCACAGAAGAATCGGAACGGGCTGTTGAAGCCAGTTTGAAATGGCTGGCCACTCATCAGGAGCCTTCCGGATTCTGGGATGCAGATCGGTTTGGGGCAGGTCAGGTGAGAATTGATGAGCAGGGAATCGACCGCCGTAATGCGGGAATTCAGGCTGATTCTGGTTTGACTGCGCTGGCGATTCTGGCATTTTTGGGTGCCGGATATACACAGGAAGAGGGTGACTATTCAGATAATCTTAAACGGGCAATCAACTGGATGGTGGAGAACCAGAGGTCAAATGGATTTCTAGGAGGAGACGCGACTCATTATGCGCGAATGTATTCACATGCGATGGCCACATATGCGCTGGCGGAAGCATATGGTTTGCAGTCCGATCCCAGGTCAAACCCAAAACTGCGCGAAGCTGTAGGGCGAGCTGTCGCTTATATTGTTGAAAATCAGAATCCCTATGACGGCGGATGGCGGTATGTGAAAGGTCAGAAAAGCGACATGAGCATGTTTGGGTGGCAGTTGATGGCACTGAAAAGTGCAGAGATTGCCGGCATTCCCATCCCATCCAACACGAAACAATTGATGGTCAAATTTCTGAAAGAACGCAGCCTTGGAAAGAATAACGGGCTGGCCACATATCGTTTGATGCAGCCTGCAACTCCTCCCACTCCCGCAATGACAGCAGAGTCTTTATTCTGTAAACAGATGTTGGGAATCAGGCGGGATAATCCTGCCTGCCGAGAGGCTGTTCAGTTTATATCGGATCGTCCTCCACGCCTGTCAGAATACAACCTGTACTACTGGTATTATGGGACGCTGGCAATGTATCAATACGGAGGAGGCCCCTGGCGTGACTGGAACGAAGACTTGCGCGATTTATTAATCTCAGAGCAGGTCACTCGGGGGGAAAATGCAGGCAGTTGGGATCCACGCCCTCCCTGGGGCCCCTATGGGGGACGGCTCTATTCCACAACCATCAGCACACTCTGCCTGGAAGTTTACTATCGATTTCTGCCTCTCTACCAGATGGGAGGCCGTTATGACGATGAGCCTTCTGAGTAATGTATGAGAAATTCAGAATAGCAGTGGTTGATTTCTCCGTCCCGATCTCTGGTAAAATGTTTACAGAGTGTGGTTGCATCTCTTATTAATATCTCAATCTACTAGAAAGACATAATCAATGAGTGCTTCCGTGAAAGCATATGATGAATTAATTACACGACTCAAAAAATCAGCATTATTGAGATCCTGTTCAGCAATTCTGGAATGGGATGAACAGACTTATCTGCCTCCGGCTGGTGCAGGGCATCGTGCAGATCAGCTGGCTTTGATGGCGGGGATGTTTCATCAGGAAGCGACCAGTCCTGAAATTGGTGACTTGCTGCAGGAACTGGAGAGCGCTTCTGAGTGGGAAGCAGATTCCATAGAGCAGGCAAATATTCGTGAGTCTCGCCATGAATATGATCGAATGACAAAGCTTCCGCGTCGTCTGGTAGAAGAGTTATCTCGGGTAGCGACGTTATCGCATCATGCCTGGGTCAAAGCCCGACAGGAGAATCAGTTCAAAGATTTTCTCCCCTGGCTTGAGCAGATGATTGATCTGAAGCGAGAGCAGGCTGCTGCTCTGGGGTTTCACGGGCAGAAAGCCTATGATGCCCTGCTTGACGAATACGAACCCGGTGCAACTTCGGAAATGATCGAGCAGGCGTTTAGTCCTTTACGAAATGAGCTGGTCAAGCTTGTGGCTGCGATTCACGATTCTGGTATTTCGCCGGATGTTTCCATTCTGACCAGAAAATACCCTGTAGAAAAACAACGGGAATTCAGCATATCAGCTGCCGAAAAAATTGGCTTTGATTTTCATTCCGGACGGCTGGATATCGCCGCCCATCCATTCTGCACTGGTATTGGTCCCGGAGATTGCCGTCTGACAACCCGTTATGATGAACATCATTTTCCAGGAGCATTTTTTGGTACGCTGCACGAAGCGGGTCATGGCATTTATGAACAGGGCCTGCTGAAGGAATATTTTGGTACACCCGTCGGAAGTTCGACATCGCTGGGGATCCATGAATCTCAGTCTCGAATGTGGGAGAACCTGGTGGGAAGAAGCCGCTCCTTCTGGGACTGTTTTTATCAGTCTGCTCAAGCGCAGTTTCCTGAGGCTCTCACAAATGTCACACAAGAAGACTTTTATCGGGCGATCAATGATGTACGTCCTTCTTATATTCGTGTTGAAGCAGATGAGGTAACCTACAATCTGCACATTATGTTGCGTTTTGAACTGGAGCAGGCACTGATTGCTGGAGATCTACAGCCCACTGATTTAGAGACTGCCTGGAACGAGAAATTTACAGAGTACTTTGGAATTACTCCAGATACACCTGCGCATGGCTGTTTGCAGGACGTGCATTGGAGTGCTGGATTGATTGGTTATTTCCCCACATACGCTTTGGGAAATATGTACGCCGCTCACTTTTTCAATGCCGCGAACCAGGAACTGGGAGGATTGGACGAACTCATTTCGCGAGGGGAATTTGTTCCGCTCAAGGAATGGTTGAATCAGAAGATTCATCAACAGGGAAAACGTTATCGGGCGAATCGGTTGCTCGAGGTGGTCACTGGGGAGAGCCTTTCACATGAGCCTCTCGTTGCTCAATTAAGCCGTAAGTACAGTGAGCTTTACAATCTCTAATTCCAGAATGAAAAGGCTGCAAAAGGCAGGTTTATGTCCAATTCCAGTGCAAAGAAAGATTTTCTGATTGCCTTGGCCCTTGTCATCGCCGGAGCAGTTATTTTTTCCTCCTGGTTTGCATATCGGATGCCTGATCCTGTATTGACTGCGGGAGACATGGCCCAGCTCAAGGTTGGTACTGAGGCCCCTCCGATTCAAGCTGCTGGTTGGGTCAATGGTAATCCGCATCAGAATGATTATCTCAAAGGGAAAGTCATCGTTGTGGATGCCTGGGCGACTTGGTGTGGTCCGTGCCGCATGGAGGCGCCTCACCTGGTTGAAGTTTATCAGAAATTCAAAGATCAAAATGTCGCTTTTGTTGGATTGACCTCTGATAGTGAGGAATTATTGCCCGTGATTGAAAAGTGGCTGGACGAAACAGGCATCACCTGGCCGAATGGTTATGGAGCCATTGATTCCCTGATTGCTTTTAAAGCGGAATT
This sequence comes from Gimesia panareensis, assembly GCF_007748155.1. Classification (GTDB taxonomy): domain Bacteria; phylum Planctomycetota; class Planctomycetia; order Planctomycetales; family Planctomycetaceae; genus Gimesia; species Gimesia panareensis. The sequence goes on along the minus strand of NZ_CP037421.1, from coordinate 7,444,304 downwards.
TATTCCGCAGGTCTGGGTAATCGGAACCAATGGTAAAGTAGTCTGGAATGTCGATTCTGAGAGAACTGAGTCTCTGGAAGAAGGGATCGCCCGCGCTTTAAAAGAGGCGAACTAGGACTCGGGAAATTCATCACTCGAGCTGCTTAAGCGTATTTGATGCTGCAGTCAGAAGGGACAACGTAATGAGTCAGCAGTTGATTGATCAAAGCGTGAACGGAATCAGGATGCGCGTCTGCGTCGCAGGAGAGGGGCCGCCTGTGTTGCTGGTGCATGGTTTTCCGTTAAGTCATCGGATGTGGCAGGCGCAAATTGATCATTTACAACAGCAATATACTGTCATCGCACCAGATCTGAGAGGATTTGGTGGATCGGGTGTGACTGTTGGAACTGTGAGCATGGAACAGCACGCCCGTGATCTGAGTGAACTGCTTGACCATCTGGAGATTAAAGAGCCAGTGATCCTGGGGGGGCTTTCGATGGGAGGCTATATCGCCTGGGAATTCTGGAAGCATTTTCCTGAAAAACTGAAAGCCTTAATTCTCTGTGATACGCGCGCCGATGCAGATTCGGAAGAGGGAGTCAACAATCGTCTCAAAATGGTCGAGCTGGTTTTGCGGCACGGTCCCCAGGCAGTGGCCTCTGCGATGATTCCCAATCTCTTGAGCGTAACGTCGCGAGAACAGAGTCCGGAAATAGGGCAGAATCTGATTGCCGAAATTGAATCTACGGAAGCAGAAGGGATCGCTGCCAGCCAGCGAGGCATGGCAGAACGGAGCGATTTTTCTGGTATGTTGGAGCGGATTGAGGTGCCTGCATTACTGGTGGTCGGCAGTGAGGATATTCTGACGCCGCCGGCAGTCATGCAGGCCGTGTCTGCGCAGATGCCGCAAGCCAGTTGTTTCGAAGTCTCACAGGTGGGGCATATGGCTCCGCTGGAAGCACCAGGTCAGGTGAACCAGGCGATAGAGAAATTTCTGGCTTCGTGTTAGACTGTGCTGATACAGGGCTGCAGTTGAGTATTCCTGTCAGAGCCAGTTCTTTTCAAACAGCAAAGGGACCAATTATGGGCAAAAGTCATTCTCAGCGATTCCTCGATATTGTCAACGATGCTAAATCGCGTGTGACGGAGTGTACCGTACTCGATGTGCAGGCTCGTACTCAGAATGGGGACGAGTTTCACCTGATTGATGTACGTGAGGACCATGAATTTAATGCTGCTCGGATTCCAGGGGCAAAACATCTGGGCAAAGGGATTATCGAGCGCGATATTGAAAAAGCGATCCCGGAGACCTCGGCTCTGATCATCCTCTACTGTGGGGGTGGCTTTCGTTCTGCGCTGGCCGCAGACAACCTGCAGAAAATGGGGTACACGCAGGTGATCTCGATGGATGGTGGATTCAGTGGCTGGAAGAATGCCGGTTTTGAAATTGAGTCAGGAGAATAACATCGCAGATCAAGATCTCAGAGGATAGAAACAGAGCCCGCTACCTGATGAGGTTGCGGGCTCTGTGTTGTTTTGCTGTTAACGCTGGACCGTTATCCCATTTCCCAGTTATAGGCTGCGAGCTGCATAATCAGGAATGCAATCCCGGTTACCAGTGCCGCCAGTGAGACAAACAGGAGTCCTACGTAAATGTTTGGGCCACCCGATTCTCCAGTGGCTGCTTTCCCTTTAGACTTAGAGCTTCGAGTTGACATGATCACCTTTCTCAATCACACCGTTCTTGGCGGCGTCTATCACAGTCCCGACTGCTTTATCAGGATCGACATATACTAATTCAATCTTACCCAGGTATTTGGGACGATTACCGTTCTCTTTGTTGCCAAATCGATAAACATACAGTTGATGACCTTTGCTGAGCCCATCATCGCTGCCTAATGAAACTTCAACAAACTTCGTTCCATTCCGCTTATCTTTCTTGGTGTTGATAATAAGGCCTTCTACCGCAGGTGGAGGTGTCTGCATACCGGCGATGGCAGGGTCACTGGGATCAATGCCCAGATTGGCCACAATTTTATTGAGATAGTTCAGTTCATCCAGGACTTTGTTGTGCTTGGCAACCAGGCTTTTTTCCCGAATTGACTGAGTGAATATTGTATCTTCCAGACTCTTGATCTTGGCCCGCAAATCATTGATTGTGTTGTGTAATGTTTTATTGACGACACGCTGACGGTCTGATTCCTGACGACGGAACTTCGCTTCTTCTCCGGTCGTTTCCGCCTGAGCCACCGAAGTGTCTCTTTCCGCACTCACGGTATCCAAGTCGTTCTGTTTCTCTTTTATCTTTGCCGTTAAAGCTTCATTGGCGGCTTTTGCCAGTTCTGCCTGACTCTTAGCGTCATTTACCTCTTTAGTCTTATCAGTTTTGTAATTACTGTACTCAGACTCCAACTCGTTCATGCTCTTCTGCAGGCTCGCCACATTGTCTTTGAGTTTCAGGCTTTCGTTGCGCCAGTTTGTCTGAGCTGTAAACACAGCTCCGGCGAAACCCATGAAGCAAACGCTGAGTACAACTTGAACGACGACCAGTACCTTGCCGACAAACGACATCTAATCGCTCCTGATATAGAAAATGATAGGTAGTATTTTGTAATTGAATTCTGATGCCAGGGTGAGCTGAAATCAGAGGGATTTATTTTTGAGAAACTTCGGTGTTGCCAGATCCCTTGACTGCTTTTTCCAACAGCATTTTCTGTCTCTGGAGCCGGTGTACTTTTCCTTCAATTCTTGCGATGTAATCACGCAACGTTTTCTGTTGCTCTTGTGTTAAATACTTTTCATTGCGGATTTCATCAATCTGATCCTGAAGTCGAAAGACGTCGGAACGGCGTTCAGCAGCTTCCTGATTGATTTCCAATGTCTGCTGCCCGATTTTAATACCCTCATTTGCCAGATTGGTAATTTCCTTATCCAGTGCCGCAATCTGCTGCTTTATCTGGTCAGCCTTGACTATCATGGCTGCACTGTCAACCTCATTGATTTTTTTCCAGTTATCGATTGCTTTTTGCATCGGAGGAATAGTTTTGGTGATCTGTTCCAGTTGTTCATTTTGTTTCTGAATCTGATGCTTCTGGGCAGCAACGATGACCTTTGCCAGTACAGGAGACGTAGAGATCTGCTCTCCTCCTCTTCTGGTTTTGACAGTCCAGGTCGGGTTTTCTCCAGGCTGATATTCAAACAGGTAGTTGGTCAGCTTGTCTTTTTCCTGCAGCCAGTTGGGACCACCAACAGCAGTGGCAGCGGCAAATCCCATAAAGGCGATACTGGATGCCAGTACCAACACTAACAGGATTTTACTGAAACGAGTCATGGGGTTTTCCTGAGTCTATTACTAAAGACACTGGTCTGTTTGGGGATACTTTTCTATTAAACATTATGTGCTAACTTTTCGGCTGAATCTATCCAGTTTATTCATTGAAGAAAATAAGTTGGAAAATTCTCCGAAATGCCCCTTACAGATGTGTCTTTGGAGCCTGTCAGATCTTGTCTCACTGAAGGGAAGCAATTGATACTAACGAGAGCTTGTGCGCAAAAACAACCTAGTTTATCAAATCGGTTGTTTCCTTATTATAAATACGCTCAAAAAGCAGAGTCAAACTGAAATTCGGCTAACCGTCTGGCATTTAACTGTTTGATCTTTCTAACTTGGTTGGCAGATACAATCGCTATGTTCAGAAAACTTGACATAACAACAACCAACCAGCTTATACTAAATGGGAATGGCCTCAGGTCTCCTGAATGTTTGTCCCTGGATGGTGTGTCTGGCCTTGTTGGGTGTGCGCATGATCTCTTGTCGGAGGACGTCGTATAACGATGATTATTGGAATCTGTTAACTTGTGATGAAGCAAAGTCGTTTCTGGGGAAATACTTACTAAATCCCGTAGTTTGGTCCAGATTGCAATAGGTAAAATCAGGTCACATTGGTATTTTGAACCAGAGACAACTCTACTTCTATTAATGCATTCAATGCGGAAGCATTGAGCAGATACAGGGCCCTCCGATACCTCGTGTATCGAAAAAATGGAGATTGGTTCATGGCTACCGAAGATGTTCCGTATCATATCACTGCCGTTACTGACCATCTCAAAGTTCAATTATTACCTGAACTGAATGAGTCTGCCTGGGACGAGCTTGAGGCTTTGGGAGATGCTTTGCTGTCTGAAGTCAAAAATCAGCAGTCTCCTACGGTGATTATCGACTTAACCAGACTGGAATATATCAACAGCTCACTGGTGGCGATTGTAATCCAGGTCTGGAAACTGGTGGATGAGCAGGGAGGGAAGACGGCCATTCTGAATACGAGCGAGATGGTTGAAGAAGTGCTTAATATCTCTGGTCTCAAAAAAGTCTGGTATATCGTTTCCACAGAAGAAGAGGCCATCGCGCACTTAAGTCAGGCTACCAGGCAGGAGCGGATCGAACGTCGTCGCACTTTCTCGATGCCAATTCTCCTGGGGATTGTTGCAGTCCTTTCTGCAGTTGCCTGTTTCGCGTTGTATATCAGTGACTTCCTGACACTTGATCCGAAAATTGCATTAGGAGCAACGATTTCATTTTCCCTGGCAGGGCTGCTTCTGGGGGCAACCGCGCTGAAAGATCGTCGGAAAAATTTACGGATCATGGGGGTCGTCGTTTTAATCAGCAGCCTGATACTGGGGGGGCTTGGTATATTTAAACTGATTTAGTGGCTTTGGCTGCAGAGATTTCCAGTCATATTTTCTCTCACCGAGGACAGTTGTTAAGACAGAAAGATTTGAGTCATGTCAGATACTCCTGCGAATACTGAAAATAAAAATGAAGGGCGGCAACAGGCACTCCAGGCCGAGCTGCGGGAACTGATTGATGTCGTTGGCCCAGGACCTCTCGTTGACTTGTTAATGGAGCGTGCGTTTCAGCTACAGGCAACCGATATTCATTTGGATCCCCTGGAAGATGGGTTACGCCTCCGGTTGCGTGTCGACGGTATGCTGCATGACATTATCCAGCTTCCCAAAGAAGCGGCAGCTTCTGTGATTTCCCGCCTGAAACTGGCTGCCAACATGGATATCACCGAACGACGCCTGGCACAGGATGGTCATATTAATAATCAGACACTGCAAAACCGTCGTGACATCCGGGTAGGCTCCGGCCCTACCATTCACGGAGAACGGCTCGTTCTGCGGCTGATGCCGGACCACAAGCGTTTTACACATTTCAATGAACTGGGGCTCAATGAGTCACAGACTTCTGAAATAACGAAGTATTGTAATGCACCTTACGGAATGATCTTAAGTGTGGGTCCGGTCGGTTCCGGGAAAAGTACGACTATTTACAGCTGCCTGGATTATCTTAACCAGACAGAAATGAGTCTGGCGACCATCGAGGATCCTGTGGAACGCCGGATTGAAGGGGTCAACCAGATTCAAATTGATCCCAAAATCGGCTTTAGTTTTGCTGAGGCACTCCGTGGAGTTTTACGTCAGGATCCGAATGTGATCATGGTTGGGGAAATCCGAGATTCGGAGACAGCTCATATTGCTGTCCGGGCAGGTCTGACTGGGATTCGAGTCCTGTCAACTCTGCATTCCAATGATGCTGTTGCTGCGATCGACGTTTTTCGGGAATTCGGAATTCCTTCCATGTTTATCACGGACAGTCTGCAGGGAATTGTCTCACAAAGACTCGTTCGCTGTATCTGTGAAAAGTGCCGAACACCTTTTCAGCCTGACTCAGGTGCTTGCGAATATCTGGGAATCAATCCAGATCAACTGGCCGATTCCAAAATTGCCAGGGGGACGGGGTGTGACCATTGTTTCCAGACGGGCTATCTGGGGCGGACGGGGATCTTTGAAACCCTGGGGATTCGCGGAGAATTGAGGGATGCGATACTCAGGGGAGCGACTCAGTCTGAAATATTAAAACTGGCCTCTGAAGCAGGCATGACGACAATGGAAGAATCCGGGAAAGCTAAGGTGCTGGAAGGGATTACCACAGTACAGGAGCTGCATCGGGTACTCGTTTAGGATCCAGAAATCAGGGGCAATTCAAGTTCGGGATGCAATTCAGTGAAACCTGTACACTGGCTTTGGCAGGCTTAATCAGAGGACGCGAGTGTCTGCGAAGCTGGTGTTCTACGGAAAAAAGCATTCTAATTCAGTAGTTCTGTTATATAATTCTACGTAGAAAGTCTTAGTTAAAAGTATGCTGAGACGGGCCGTCTGCATGAAATGACTTTGAGTGATGCAAGACAGAGCCCATGAATATTAAAAAAACTCAGCCGTCTGACCACTCACTTTCTTCAGAGTGGCAGAATGGTATTTCCCATTCGGCGACGATGTCCATGTCGAACCAAACACGGTTTTCTGAACCTCCTGCTAAGGACGCAGCTCGAGTTAACCGACTCAGGGATCGCGAGCTGTCTGCTGAAGAGCGCGATTTACTGGAGGATGAAGAACCGAAACTTTCACTTAAGGAAAAGGTTCTCTTCTGGCTGGCTGGTTTCATGGCAACCGGATATCTGTTTTCGCTCCTTTTTCATGCCACAATTCTGACCGTCATGGCCATAGTGATTGTAGGCGGAATGCAGGGGAACGATCATCTCTCTACCGTTGCCACCCTGGAAGATGAAGACAATTTTGCATTCAACGGTCCTCTGGACACCCGAATTGAAGAAGAAGCAGGGGGTAAAACAACCGAATTCAATGTAATGCAGCCCATCAAAAATCTGACTGGTGAAACTGAAGAAGCTCTGAAAGAAATTGAAGCGGATGTTTCAGTTCACCTGGGTGAAGGAGATGGTGAAGCAGAAGGAGATGGGTCCGGCGAAGGTGGAGGGGAATTTAAATTTAAGCCGATGGGTAATGCGGTGACAGTGGGCAGTTTCACTGCCTGGACCGTGCCCAAAGATCCTGACTTGAACGAGGACTATCTAATCATCATCCAGGTCAGGCTGCCATCCAGTTACAAAGCGAAGCGGTATCGAGCCTCCGATCTGATGGGGCTGGTTCTGGGGACCGACAGTCACCGACAGGCCATCCCCTGGGATGTCCGCTGGCCGAATTCAACTTTCACTTCGACCGCGACGGGAGAAATTCGACCGGTTGATAAGAGAGACTACCTGCCTCTTAAAAATCGTGTCGCCCAGTTAATCGTCAAAGTTCCCGGCTCAAAAATTCCGGCGACACGCGATACGATCAAGATTCAGTCCAAGGTTCTTAAAGAAAATCAGACTCTGGAAATTGAATTTTAATTGGCCTGTTCCTGACGATTCAGTCTGCTTCACCTTTGATGTAAGCCAGCCAACCACGTTCAAATAGCTCTCCGAGTTCTGCCCAGTGGGCAGGGGGGGCAGTCAGGTTTCCTTCGCAGGCGGGGCAGGGCAGCGCAGGTTGTTGCGGGAAGTGGGGGCTTACAGAGGTCTCGGGGGTAAGCCATAGTGCATCACATTCATCACAGAGAATCACCAGATCCTGCAGACTGCTGCAAATCCGTATTCCCAAGGTTCCCTGCTCACAGGAGGGGCAGAATCCGATGTAATACATGGTGAAAATCCTGCTTTACAAGACGTTACAGAGGAAATGCGGTAATGACACTGGTGCCTTCAAGAACAAGCCGAATTTTATTGGCGGGCGGCTTTCCCAGTTGATTCCCAACCTGACCGCCTACGTATCCCACGGGACGATGCATGTCGATGGTATAAACGGTCCTTTGCCCTTCCTGCTTTTTCTGAACCGATTTGCCTCCCTGAAGTGCTTTCAGATATGCCTCGTCAATTAATGCCAGGACTTTTTCCTGATCACCATTGCCGGCAAAGACACCATGTTTACCTGGACGGCGTGGCTGATCTGTTGCATGCCGCATCACATGTTTGATGCGGTGTTTTTCCTGGCTGCCGGGGCCATATATTAGCCCAGCCGTTGATTCCCAGGTCTGGTTACCTGTTTTTCGAATTTGCCCCAGTTCAGGGCGTGTGCCCTGAGAGGTGCTGTCAGATTCAGTCGGAGGGGGCCGATTGGAACTGGCCGGAGTCTGAACGGACCGTTTGGCGGAGGTCTGTTTCAATTCGGTGGGAATGGCCTGCGACTTGGGAACTTTCTGATTCCTGTCTGAAGTTGACAGGGGACCCAGGTCGGTATCTGTCTGCTCAGGGGCCTGAGAAGTTCCGTCTGCAGCTACTGTAACAGCGGGATTCTTTCCAGAATCCTCTGGTTCTCCCTCCTGCTTCTGTTGCTGGAGAATCAGATAAATCACTATAAAGATCGCCACTGAGACGACCCAGGCAGTTGATTTAGGCTTGTTTCTGGAATGTGGTTCGGTGGTCTGATTCATTTTGAACATCCAAACTGAAGTCTACCTTAATCAGACAGGGATTTCTGGTAGTGCTGATAAATCTGCTTGAGGTGCTCCACTTTTTCAGGAAACTCTTTCGCCAGATTCTGTTTTTCACCAATATCGTTGGAGAGGTTGACCAGATACAGCTGATCCTCTTTGGTCAACGGGGCCTGGTTACTGGTATCACGGGGGTTGCCCAGCAGCTTCCAGTTCCCCTCACGGATAGCCCAGCTCTTGCCGATCTGCCAGTAGAAGTTTTCGTGCGGGCTGTCAGCATCGGCGGATTTGATGACCTGTTTCAGACTTTTTCCATCCAGTTTGTGTTTGGGAAGTGGAGCACCGGTCAGATCCGCGATGGTCGGGAGCCAGTCACAGCCAGTTGCCAGCTGATGGCGTACTTCTCCTTCCGCGATCGTGCCCGGCCAGGAGATCATCGCAGGCACGCGGATGCCTCCTTCAAACAGGCTGAATTTGGCTCCTCGATAGGGCCCTGCGTTACCGCCCCCTCCAAAGGTTCGTTCTTCCGTGGAATGTCCATGGTCAGACTGAAAGATCACGATGGTATTTTCTCGCAATCCACTTTCATCCAGAGTTTGCAGAACCTCGCCAATACATTCATCCATGGTGGAGACAAAGGCGGCATATTTATCGCGGGGTGATTCAAGGTTCGCGTATTTTTTGCGCCATTTGTCTTTGCCCTGTAATGGATAGTGAGGGACGTTGATGGCCCAGTACAGGAAGAACGGTTTATCGTGTGGTTCTTTGAGAAAAGACTGGCACTGTTTCACCATCAGATCAGGGAAGAACTCACCATCGTGCCAGACTTCCTTGCCATTGTTCCAGAGATCATGGCGATTCGGACCGTTCCAGTAGAAGAAATGTGAGTAGTTATCGATACAGCCTCCCATGTGGCCAAACGAACGGTCAAAGCCCTGTCCGTTAGGCATGGTTTCAGGGGTGTAGCCCAGATGCCACTTGCCGACATGCGCAGTCTGATGCCCAGCCTCCTTCATCATTTCAGCGATTGTGATCTGCTCGACCGGCATGCCGCTCTGTCCATGATGGGAAGAGACGTTTCCGGGAACTCCTGCGCGACGCGGGAATCGACCAGTCAACATGCCGGCACGTGATGGAGAACAGACGGGGGCTGAGGCATAGAACTGCGTAAATCGAATTCCCCGTCTGGCAATGGAATCCATGTGCGGTGTAATCAGATCTTTAGCACCGTAGCAGTTTACATCGATGGAGCCCTGATCATCTGTGAAAATAATAATCACATTTGGCTTCTGTGATTTTGCTTCCACGACTGTGGTGTCTATTGCCAGTAGACACAGTTCCATAACTGAGAGGCAAACCAGAAATAACCAACACCGGCTGAGGTACAATTTGAATATATTCACAAAGCGCATGGAGGATCCTGAATCATAAATGGAATGGTGTATGATCTGATAGACTTGATCGCGACGAACATCTTATTCGTGGGGAGTCTCATCCCAGGCATTCTGGAAGACTTTCTCGCCATGAACGGTATAAGGGTTTTGCATACTTTCCTGATAGACGGAAAATCCGGCTGTGACACAATGAGCGCCGGCGATCGCGACATCTGCAATCTGTCGACCATTACGGATCGCGGCGGCGATGATCTCAGATTCGTATTCATGCCGCTCCAGCATTTCTGCGACTTCGATGATAAACGTCGTCGCAGAATCTCCGTAAGTTTCTTTCCAGCCCATGAAGGGACTGATGAACGATGCGCCAGCTCGTGCCGCATGCCAGGCCTGCGCAACAGAAAAGATCAGGGTTGCATTCGTTCGGATTCCTTGTCGGGACAACTCGCGAATAGCTTTGAATCCCCCTTCACTGGCTCCCACTTTGATTACAAAATTTGGAGACATTTTTGCGAGTTTGGCTCCTTCTTCAACGATCTGTTCCCAGTCCGTGATGTGGGGATTGACTTCGACACTGACCGGTTTCTCGGTACCGGCGAAGAGTTCAGCGATTTCTTCGATGACCTTCAGGAATGGCTTGCCCGAGTTTTTAACGTGTTTGGGGTTGGTTGTCAGGCCATCCAGGTCCCAGTATTCGAGGCCCTGTCTGATCTCATCTGTGATGGCGCTGTCCAGAAACAATTTCATTGTGAATTCCTCAAGTATAGATAAAATGGCCTTAAATTGATTTTGCCGACAATATGATTTCTCCCCTTCCGTACGGGAGTATCTCTGCAGAATGACTGTTATTATAAAGCTAACAGTTTCCAATATTCCATGCTGTCATTTTGGATTCTGAGAGAATCCACGTCATTCCAGACGCTGATAATTGTTCATACCACCCACAAATAAAAGTACCCACCAGATTATGTCTGTTCAATTTCCTGATTACCTGCAGGTCAGTCGCAACGCGTTAGCTCAAGGAACGAATGTCAAGTTTTCCGTAGTCAAAGATATGCCTGCCGTCGCAGAGCATATGGCTCAGGCAATGCTGAGTGTGATTGAAAGGGCTCGGGAAGCGGGACGTCAGCCGACACTCATTGTGCCGGTGGGCCCAGTCGATCAGTATCCGGTTCTGGCTGAGATACTGAACCAGCGGCAGTATTCCATTCAGGATGTGATGCTGATCAACATGGATGAATACCTGACGGATGATGACCAGTGGGTCGACCTGTCGCATCCTTTGAGTTTTCGTGGTTACATGAATCGAAAGTTCTATGATCTTGTGAATCCGGACCTGGCCCCCCTGCCGGAGAATCGGATCTGCCCAGATCCCAATGATGTGGGGGGGATCCAGCGAATGATTGATCAGCGTGGAGGCGTGGATGCCTGTTTTGGCGGGATCGGGATTAACGGCCATATTGCATTCAATGAACCACCAGAACCGGGAGAGGAAGTTTCGGCAGAAGAGTTCGCTGCTTTGCCGACACGGAATCTGAACTTAACTCGCGAGACCCGGACGATCAATTCCGTGACAGTGGGGGGCGAAATTTCGATTATTCCCTGGCGAGCTGTGACGATTGGGATGAAGGAAATTCTGTCAGCTCGGGAACAGCACTTTTACTGTAACCGTCTCTGGCAGAGTTCGGTGGCACGTCGGGTCTTGCATGGGCCGATTACCAGTGCCTGTCCGGCATCTCTGTTAAGAACCCATGCTGATGTTTCGCTGACGGTAGCGGAATACGTGGCAGAACTGCCTGATATTCGACTGCGTTGATCCATTTTGTTGCCTTTGTTGAAGATCACTGAAGATGAAGATTGATTTTAATCAGGAACGGATTCTGGCTGTTGTGGCACACCCTGACGATGCCGAATTGTTGTGTGCAGGGACTTTGGCACGGGCTCACCAGGAAGGGGCCGTCGTGGGAATTTGCGTGATGTGCCAGGGGGACAAAGGGCAGCCTGATCCGCCGCTGGAAAATCTGGCAGAGGTACGTCAGGGAGAAATGCAGGCTGCCGCTGCGCTGATTGGAGCTGAATTATTTTTCGGGGAGCGTCCGGATGGCGCTCTGTTTGACAGCCTGGAGCAGCGCCGACAGCTGACAGAGATCATTCGCCAGTTTCAACCTACACTCGTTCTGGCACATTCGCAGAACGATTATCATGCGGATCATCGGGCTGCTTCCGTGATCACCGAGGCTGCCACCTGGTTCAGTGCCTCGGCAGGTAACAAAACAGAATCTCCGGCTCTTCAGCAGCCTCCCGTACTGTGGTGGATGGACACGGTCAATATGACTCAGTTTGAACCCCATTTTTATATCGATGTCAGCCCGTTCGTCGAAACCAAGGTCGCGATGTTGAATTGTCATCAGAGCCAACTGCAGCGTGGAAAAGATACCAGTTTTTCTCCGTTACAGGATCTGATGCTGCAGCAGTGTTCCTCACGAGGAGCACAGTCTGGGGTCGCCTCTGCAGAAGCGTTTCGCAGCCATACTGCCTGGAAGCGTTGTGCGGCCTGGTAGATGCGCAGATCGCGGTTGGGGTCTGACTCAAATCAAGCCGAACCGTTGTGCATCTTCTCTGCGGGATGGTCCGATGTATTGAAAGCTGGCGGTTAGTCTGCCACGACTGGTAGGAATGCGTCGTTTGCGGTGCTTCTCAAAACCGGCCTGGCGTTGCACGGTTGATGGTTTGCGGTTCATTTTCCACAGCGGTGATCTGGCACGGTGGCGGATCATGGCGGGATGACCGGTGACGCTCGTGTAGTTGTGTTTGCAGTGGTAAAGTGACGCAACATATTCGCTCAGGGCGTTACCAATTCCTACTCCCTGAAAGTCAGGCAGGCAGACTGTGCGATGTTCCCGGTAGGAGGGAGACTGTGCATGCGGGAAGTAAATCACTGCGGTGAAGGCTGCGGGTTGTTCTTCCATCAGTGCCAGAAAGCAGTTGGCCGATTTGTGCAGGGAAGAGTCTAGATAGTGATGTTTACGGAACAGGTTCCACGCATTGCGATGCACGTTAACAATTCTAAGGGAGACTGGAGGGCGAGTTGGCCTTTCGCACCTCCATTGAAAATCATTAAGCGCCGGTTGATAAATCCAGTCAGGATTCAGCCAGTCGATGATATCGTAATGGCAGGAGACCGCGATCAGCATTTGATTTCGGCGTCTGACCGTTTTGGCGATCGCACAGCTGCCTGCCCGGGCGACTGTGCGGTCGACGACAGAAGTGAATTCATCAATCACAACCAGGCCTGATTGTTCGGCCAGTGCCCTGGCCAGCCTGACACGAAACTGTTCGCCATTGGACAGCACATGATAGGGACGCAGCCAGTTGGGCGGAGAAGAGAAACCGACTGACGAAAGCAGGCCGGTGATTTCTTTAATTCCCATTTTTCCCGGGAACGCATCAACGATACTCTGCTCATGGGACCAGTCAAACTCATCCACGATTTGATCCGGAAACAGTTCTCGGGCAATCGTCGTCTTGCCGCAACCTGAAGGTCCCACTATTAATCCGATATTCCACGAACGGTCCTGCAGTGGAAGATTCACAGACCATTGTTCACAGCTTCGATTTTCTGCGGGAAGCCCGAACATCCCTTCCAACTGCATGACGCGAGGAGTGCGGATGATCGGTGATTCTCTTACGAGATCCAGGCACGACATTGATAACCTTCCGACTTCAGCTGTTTTAAGAGGGCGAGTTGTTCCGATTCATCTTTGCAGTCCACCAGCACTGAGAAGCTGTCTCTGAGCAGGCTGGATTCATCTTCTCCCTGATCCTCTTCTGGGAGAACTTGTGGGGAGGAAGCCAGGGACAGAAGCAGTTTCTGGAGATCTCTGGATTCAGAAGAAATTGATTCTACCAGTGAGTCAAGTGCCCTCTGATTGGTTTGGGCCAGACTGGTGATCGAATCGAAGGTGGCCAGAATTTGATCTGCTTCTGCCGGTGTGACATCTAGAATCAGACAGGGGACTTTAGAGCCCTCAGCGATATCGGCCCGCAAATGACCATCAAGGAGTTCGAAAGTCCCGTCTCCACAATCGCGGACCAGACAGGCTGTGGCAAAACCAATCTCGTTCAAGACAGTGCGCAACGCTGATTTTTGCGCTGCTGGATGGGTCCGCCAGTTTCGAGGGTTACGAATCAGCCGGGAGGCTTTGATTCGTCGCAAGCTTTTAATTCGGTCTTTTATCTCCATCAGACTTCTTTTTATCCTAACTTACAGACAATCCAGACAGCGGTTGGAATCTACACGCTGTTTGATTTGGTCTTTGTGATAATCTCCTTTAAAGATGGGGCCCCCACAGCGGGCGCAGAAAGCGATGAACTCGTGTTTTACCAGCACTGAATTTACAACCAGATCAGGGAATTCGGCTTCCGCGAGTTTGGCTGCCAGTACATGAGTCTGTGCTTCTCGATCCAATCGTTTGACAGGGCGTCCGTTTTTTTCTCGTGCAAGGTAGACAGTAAACCGGGGCATCAGAGGTTCCTTTTCATTTCTGAATAACTTGGAATTTCAAGACAAGGTACACAGACTATTTTAAACAGAGTTTGCCCTTTGTCTTGAGGTGCATCCAGTCAGACGTGCTCAGCCGGAACCATCTGAAAGTCTTACTTCACAAGCTCCAGATTAAAGAGTGTATCCTGGTCAGCTGGAATCACGAGTTCATTCGTGTCGGGCGGCTTCTGTTTTAATGCATCCGAGATCAGATAGCCTCCCACTGGCGCACCGATTCCCGTCGCGAGCAGACCGGCTCCTAAAGCCAGTTTGGCCAGTGTACCAGTCGTGCTGTTTGACGGTGGCAGATACTGATGTGTCACGCTGCTGTAATCCCCGATATGCATGTCTTCGCCCTCAGGACGATTGTTGTCAACGGTTTCTTTGCCGAGCAGTTTTTCGCGTGTGGACATGACGAGTGAATCTACATTGTCAAACCGCCTCGCGGCCTGTCTGAGATTCTCCGCTCGTTCCCCTACCTTCACTCCCCACCACATCTGGGCCAGTTTCTCCGCCCAGGTCTCCGGCTTCGCGGTCTCTTCTGTCATCGTGATCACTCCAGGACTGCACGAGCTGACCGAACGTCCCGCTCTGGAACGCGCGGTCGAGCTCATTATTTTCTTCAATCAGGCGATTGTGGAATATTGTCGTCTGCCTGATCAGATCTTCCAGCGGGTCCGTCATCAGGTTGCCTGTGACGGACCAGCGGGAGTGACTTTGCTGGCGACTTCACGAATGCCGACCGCTTCATCAAGGGTCACCATGCGCTTGTTTTCCAGGTAATCGTAGTCCACGATTTTCTGAACGGTCACAAAGTTATTCTGTGCGACGGTTCCGGTTTGCATGAGTTGTGTCAGCATGTGATTGGCAACATTGTCCGATAAATCCACAGCCATCTCCTGTTCTCCTTCTTCCTGAATGGGAATTTCTACATCTAAAATAGCGCCGTTCGGCATGATTTCGCCTCACTTGTTAACGGCCTTAAAACGCAATTTAATTGGTTGTCCCAGTAAATATTTCTGTTCCTGTTTCACAGTTCCGTCTGCCCCGATGAGCTGTACAGGAATCTGTGTCTGTTTTAACCTCTCAATCTCTTTCTGCAGTCTGGATATTTCCGTTTCGATCGCAGCAATTTGTTGACGGTTTTCATTTTCCGGTTGCTGCGGCGGAACTGGATTCGTTTTCACGATTGCAGATGGTTCACAGTCGCAACAAGGGAGTCTGCCGTACAGATTGATGAGCTTGTGACGAATCAGAGTGCTTTCTGTATAAAGTGTGTTCGAAAAATTGTGACCTTTGATGATGCCAACAACTTGTCCGTTGACCAGAATGGGGCCGCCGGAATCTCCCTTGGCAACAATTCTGGAGAAGTAACGTCCTTGGGGAGTGACCAGAATACGGGCTCTCAGCGATTTCAACTGGTAGACCCCGTTTGAGTAACCATAAGCGACCGCCTGTATTCCATCAGCCGGCTGTTGACTCGAAAGCTCAAAACAGTGCGTGGCGGAGATTTTTCGAGTCTCAAGAATCGCATAGTCAACAGTGCCCTTATACTCTTTAAAAACTACCTGGGCTTTCCACCATGATCCCCCATAGCCAATCTGAATGGTTCGAGCCTGATTGATGTTGTGTGCTGCGGTAATATAGATGGAGCGATCTGCAATATTTCCGATGAACGCGCAGGCTCCTGTGCCGAGAAGTTGGCGGCAGCCTTGCGGTGTGCATTGTGTTTCCGTTGTCCTGACTGCCAGCGCCTGGGCCTGCAGGCAGGATGTTGTCAGGATGACAAGCAGAGTTGTTAAGCTTTTCACCATTGAAGATACCTGTTGAAAAACAGTAAAAAATAATGCCAGGGGTTGAGGGGGACCTTTCCTGGTTCCCAGTTAAAGGCGGCGATTCCGAACAGCCTGACACGGCGGTAGTACACGTTCGCCATGAATCTGCCGAGATCACAGCGGCGCAGATTACGATACAGGGCAGCATCTGCCCGTGCTCGATCCCGTTTACAGCCTCCTTGCTGATAGGCGTAGTCATGCCAGTGACAGGCAGGTCTGAGATCAACCCCACCCCACTGGTCCGGTGAATAACTGCAGCCGTTTGAGATGAAATCAACGGGAGGGACAGGGCCTTCCATCTGCTTCACGAGTGATGTGGGTAGATCTGCCAGAGTAATCTGGATCATCAGTTTTCTCCGAACACGCGGTCTTCCAGGCGGCTGATCCGCCTTTCATGTGAATTGACCATTTCGATTAACAGTTCCTTATTAGCGTCCAGTTTTTCATCAATCTGAATAAGCCGATGACTGTGTTCTATGAGTGTTTTGGCAGTCCAGGTAATCGCTCCCACTCCACCAGCTACGATGGGAGAAAACACACAAGCGATAACCCATGCCGGGATAAAAAGTCCTTTTCTTGTTTGCGCGGGCATTCGTTTCTCAAAGTATTCGAGTTCTGATTTATGATTGAGTGTCGAAGAGTGCTTATCTTCCGGAATGGCGTGGCGCGGACAAGATGGATCTGCATAAAAAAAGCACCCGTTGTTGCTCAGAACAACAGGTGCATAGTAATCATGAGATGGAAAGAGGTGAGAGGAAACGAACGATGTAGCTGGTTGGATCAGCGATTATCCGATTCCAGTTTCAGAGGAAACTCACTGACAGGAAGCTGTTCTCGTTTCACAATTCTAAGCCGATTCCAGCCTTTCGTGACCAGTGTTTCTCTGAGTCTGGTCTCGGCGGGGTCCAATTCACGTTTATCGAATGTTCCCTCTACAGAGACGGGTTCAAACTCAGCA
This sequence comes from Gimesia panareensis, assembly GCF_007748155.1. Lineage (GTDB taxonomy): Bacteria > Planctomycetota > Planctomycetia > Planctomycetales > Planctomycetaceae > Gimesia > Gimesia panareensis. Next base: position 7,427,268 of record NZ_CP037421.1, on the reverse strand, counting down.
TCAACAATAAATTGAGCCAGGGCAGGATTGCAACGGATGTGATATTCGGGTTGTTCCTGCAGTTCTTCTTCACGGACTTCGCCAATGATGTACCGTAAGTAGAGTGCGCTATCTTCGATATTGTCTACTTCTTCTCCACAAACAATGCAGAGATAGCCTTGATCACACCTGGCCATAATTTTGACTTGAGAATTCGTATTTTGAATGCTGATGATTTGCAGCAGAACTTAGCTGTCTGCGGACGCGGCAGCTTTATTGTAAGCAGGCTTTTGGGGAGGAGTGAAGAGTGTTCAGGATGTTTTGAGATATTCTTTTAAGTTGGCGATTTCCTCCAAAAGCACCTGCAGGAATTCTGAGGCGGCCTCTTTATTGTCGGCGGCCATGATGTCTTTCACCGATTGTCTGATTTTCTGAGTTGGAGAATACAGGTCGAGAGTCGTCTCTGTGTTGGAAGTGTGAATGACATTCAATGACATATCATTCAGTTCCTGTTTGAGTTCATCCTGGTCCAGAGGCTTAAACATGATCTTGGAGAAACCCAGTTCCTTGGCCAGTTTGATCCGCTGCAGATTTCGATCCTGGGCATTATTTTCGGGGCGGACCGCGGTCATCAGAATGAACTGGGGAGCTGCTACGATTCCATGATCAGAATAACGTTCCAGTTGTTGGGCCTGCTGAAACAGGTCGACGCCATCCATGCCGCTCATGACGAGATCTGTCAGGACTACGTGAATTTCATTATCTGATTGCAGCAGCTTAATGGCCTCGTAGCCTGATGAAGCCATCACTGCAGTGAAACCGATTTTTTCTACCAGTCGTGCATAATAGTGACAAGAATATCCAATATCATCGACAACGAGAACTTTCATCGACCTGCCTGAGAGGTTTGGAGAATGAAAAATGATTCACCAGTCGATTGAATGTAACAGGGGGAGCATTTTTCGTGAGATCAAAGATTTATTAGATTCAATTATTTATGTGTCAATCAAAAGTTTGGATCGTCATTTGAAGGTTTTTACCTGTATGATAAATACCGAATAAAGACTTACATATGCAAGAAATGGGCTTAATTTAAGGTAAATTTCTGCATATGCGTCATGATCGTGAAATCGAAGACGTGTATGTCTGAATCAATCCTCAAATCATACATATGGGTCCTGAATGATGCTGATAATTTGACACACAACTCCAGTGTTTCGAAACAGAGAGGTATTGCTGACTCGAAATAGAAACAGGACCGGATTGTCATGAATTGTGGAAATTGGATGTGCAGACCACACCTGTAGCTTCTCTCATTACAATTCCCGTTGCCTCTGATGAGACCAGAAATCATTAGCGTCAACGATGACATTGCTGCCAAATTTGAAGTAAGGAATTCCTGACTCTTTCAGGAGCTCTTTGAAATTCTTTTCTGTCATTCCAAACAGTTGTGCCCAGATTTTGCTGCTGAATTTCCCAGTTTGTGGAAACGCTCCTGGTGATGGTGCGAGATTGTTAACGAGGTCAAATGCAAACCGATCTGATTCAATAGACTTGTTTGATTCCGTCATGAGATCAATGCCTATCAGATTTACCGCGTGTATTTCTTACCATCGATGGCGCGTACTTCTCACACAAGAGATGTCAGGCATGCAATGCGAAAGAATGAGTGAACGAAGAGCTGCTTCGATCAGAAACGCATTAAAGAAATCACGCGACAAAAACTAGCGACACCTACAGCGGTCGCTACGCGGCTGCCCCCAGGCAGATATGGACATATGGATTTACCACTCTCAGGCAATGAAATGATTGTACCGCAGGTTCCTGTACAAATCAATATACGGCTGGATGTTTTTTCGAAAATGAAGCCGTCTTCTTTCTTCATATAGTCCTTAAAAACAGGGGTAAATCTCTTCTGAAGTGGGGCGATAGAAAGAAGCTCAGAATTGCAGATGAAACATGGGCAATCTCTTATATAATCAGTCAGTACCAGCCTGATTTGATGGTCCCTGAGAGATTGATTTAAGCCATGTTGAGCCCGGAATTCATGAGTTCGCTTTCACGTCGCGCATTTCTGTCTGCCTCTGTTGCGGCGGTTTCAGTCAGTCGGATGTCTGCTCTGCAGGCTGTTGCGAAACCGGTTCGGAAAGCACAGATTGTAATCACATTCGACCTGGAAATGAGTCGCATGTACCCGCGCAAAGAGATGCTGGAGTGGGATTACCAGAAAGGGAACCTGAATCAGGAAACGAAAGCGTATTCATTGAAAGCAGCTCAAATCGCCAAAGAGCTGGGAGGTGTCATTCATTTTTTTTGTGTGGGACGTGTGCTGGAACAGAAAGACGTGCAATGGTTGAAGTCAATTTCCGAACTCGGGCATCCGATTGGCAATCACACGTATGACCATGTGAATGTGTGGGCGACAGAACCGGAGAAAACGCAGTTCCGTTTTCAACGTTCGCCCTGGCTGCTGGGAGGCAAGACAGCGGCGCAGGTCATACAAAATAATATTCGCATCACGACAGAAGCGATGCAGCAGCGGCTGGGTGTCAAACCCGACGGTTTTCGTACTCCCGGCGGCTCCAGTGCGGGACTGGATCAGCGGGAAGATCTGCAGAAACTGCTGCTGGCGGAAGGGTTCCCATGGGTCAGTTCCAAATATCCCCGACACAAATACAGTCCGCCTGATGTTGCGCCCGAGGTTGAGATCTATGAGTCGATTCTGAGTGCGCAACAGACAGCTCAACCCTATGTCTATCCGACGGGGCTGATTGAAATTCCCATGAGTCCGATCAGCGATGTAGGCGCCTTTCGCACAAGTCACTGGAAGCGGAAGTATTTTTTGAAGTCGGTTGAGTTGTGTATTCAGCAGGCAATTGAGCGGGGGGAGGTCTTTGATTTTCTCTGTCATCCCTCGATCATGTATGTCGAAGATCCGCATTTTGAGACAGTGGAACTCATTTGTCAGCTGGTGAAGCAAGCAGGAGATCGCGCTGAACTTGTGGGAATGAGTGAAATCGCCCGGCGCTACGGTGAGCAGCAACCCTGATGTTTTCAAGGAGTCGCCCTGATATGAAGGTTAATTCGATACTGGCCCTCATCATGTTCATTTTCAGCGTGGTGTCGCAGGCTGTGCAGGCAGGTGATGAGCCACGCGTTTATCACAACACATTAACTCCTCTGAAAAATCCGCAACCACTGTTGGCAGATCATCCGGAATTCGTGCAGCCGATCGAAGAGCTTGGCCGGTATGAAGCTCCTTTACTGGTCGATGATGAAGGGGCAGATCTGTCCGTGAGGGCCTGGAGGTTTTCCTACAATGCCCGAGGCATCATCGAAATGCCGAATCGGATCTCCATCAAGAACACGGCAGTTATCATGGTGCATCCCTGGGGAATTGATGACGGTCAGGGCTGGAAAACACCTGAACCAGCAGGCGCTGCTGATTTCTGTACGCCGGAGAAAAATCATCTGGCAGGTCGGCACACGCGCGAGGTGATCGATCCGTTTTTGAAACGCATGCGGAAATCGAATGCGCTGATCATGTTCAGTCTGATTGGGAAAGTCGACCCGATCCGGAAAAAGCTGTATCGCACTTTTGATTATAACCCAACGCCGGCGGAACGGGCAGAGGCACGAAAGGAGCTTACCAGGCAACTCAAGAGTCTGCCTTACCGGGGAAAACCTTTGCCTGCACAAATCGCGCTTTCGAAAGAACAGCCTGTGATCGATTATTTTCGGCAGTTCTCCGGTTTAAGTGCGGGAGATCATTTTAACGGAAAAGGATTCTGGGATGTGCCGGTACCTGTCACGCAGGATGTCACAGTTCACAATAATGACGTGCTCATCTTTGACCGGGAAGGTTATGCCCCGTTGAAGGCCTTCTTAAAGAAGCAGGGGATTCGACATATTCTGTTGACCGGCTATGCGACCGACATGTGTTTCTGTAAAACGACTGCTGGGTATGAAAATCTTTCGCAGGACTTTAATGTCTTTCTGGTGGGTGATGCGACACTGGCCACCTTCCCCGCCAATTCCTCACCCCGATATGCGACCAATGCCCACATTTCTTTTGCCTCTCTCAATCATCTGATCACTCAGGTTTCCTGGATTAAACCGATCAGCTCCGACTGAAACCATGTGTTGGGTTGACTGGCTGATACGACTGTAGAATGGCTGCCAGAGTAGCGGTCTGCTGGTATTCGGCTTAGAATGATTTTCCTCTGAATTTTGCTTGCCATTCAAGAAAGACGCTCTCCATGTCAGAAGATACAGCTGCTGATCCAGAAGAACTGGTGCCCGATGATGTGATTCCTCATCAGTCACTGCCTCCATTAAAGTACCGTGATCTGCCTCCCGCGATCTCCTGGATGAAGATGATCGGTCCCAGCATCATGCTGGCAGGGTTATCGTTGGGATCGGGCGAGTTTGTGCTCTGGCCTTATATTACATATAAAACCGGCTTCATTTTCTTCTGGGCCTGTCTGCTGGGAGTGATTACCCAGTTTTTTATGAACATGGAAATCGAACGCTGGACGCTGGCGACCGGCGAAAGTGCGATTACCGGTTTTTGTCGTCTGAATAAAAACTGGGCCTGGATTATGCTGTTGTTGAATATTGTTCCCTGGGCCTGGCCTGGCTGGGCGACCGGTGCGGGGACCATGTTGAGCTGGACGTTCCTGGGGCCAGAAAAAATCGCCAGTGCACAACTGGAGCCTGCCCCAGCGAAATTCGATCTGGCGGAGGTTTCAGGAAAAGCGAGTTACGCTCCCACATCAGGGACACTGAAGTGGCGCGGTTCGATGAATGAAGCGGAACGCGATCAGTTGAGTCGGGCCTTTGTGGAGCATGAGATTCCGGATCAGGCGGGCCAACTGTATCAGAATCTTCAGGAAGGGACTGGTCTGCAGTACGAGGCTAAATATAGCGCGTTTCTGGGGATCGCCGGTCTGCTGCTGGTAGGCGTGGTGCTCACTACCGGGCCAGTGGTTTATAACACGGTCGAAAAAATTCAGATCTTTCTGGTGGGCATGATCTTTGTGATCGCCGTCATTCTGGGGATCTACCTGATCAAACCGTATGCGATCACTTCCATGCTGGAAGGGGCGGTCAGCATCGGTAAGATGCCTGATTCCTCCAGTGGTCTGGGAACGATGGCACTGCTGGGGGCACTCGCCTTTGCCGGAGCCGGGGGAACAATGAACCTGGGGCAAAGTAATTTTATCAAGGACAAAGGTTATGGGATGGGGCAGTATATCGGTCGCATTACCAGTCCGATTACGGGGCAGGAAGAAGCGGTCAGTGAAGTGGGGTATCACTTCAAACATACGCCGGAGAATCAGGCACGCTGGAAGCAGTGGTGGAAGGCAGCGAACATCGAACACTTTCTGAGTTTCTTTCTGACGTGTCTGGCATGCCTGGTGTTGCTGTCGTTGATCTCTTACTCCCTGTTTTATGATGCCCAGGGCCAGCTCATGGAGGGAATGGACAAGTTCGGCGAGGGGATGAATTTCATCTGGGGGCAGGCGACCTTACTGGAAGCCAAGCTGGGGGGAACATTCAAGCTGATGTTTCTGTTGATGGGAACCGCAATTCTGTTGACGACGGAACTGGGCGTGCTCGATGCGACAGCGCGGATTTCAGCGGACATTCTCAAGGTCAATTACCTGCGGGAAAACGAGCACTGGTCTCTGAGTAAGTTATATTATGTTTTCCTCTGGGGTGAGATTCTGCTGGGGTCTGCGATTCTGCTCTACGGTTCGATCAACCCCCAGTTCAGCCAGCCACTGTTCCTGATCAAAACTTCGGCAGCCATGAATGGCGGAGTGATGTTCCTGTATTCCATGATTCTGCTGTACATGAATTCGAAAATCCTGAGTCGCAGTATCAGCACCAGCCCGCTACGATTTGTGGTGATGGTCTGGGCGGCTGCCTTTTTTGGCTATTTCAGTCTACAGGCATTTCAGATGCAGATTATTCCCTACCTGTTCCCTCACAGTTGACCCCTGATTCCTCAGGTAAAACCAGCCACTGATTTCGGATCCATATTCATGCCAGAATCTTTCCTGCCCTGTGCTTCGCGCTGTTTGACAAAACAGTTTTATTCCATTCTTCTCTGTATCTGGCTGATCAGCGGAGTCTGGAGTCCATCGTTTGTACAGGCGGCTACTTATTATGTGAATAACCAGACCGGCAGCGATGAGCACGACGGGCTTTCTGAAAAATCGTCTGTTGCCACGATTGCCAGGGCGATTGCACTTTGCCAGACCAGCGACAGGATTGAACTCAGCAATACAGGACGCTCTTACCGGGAGCCGATGCTGTTTCGCAGACTGGGGGGGACACCCGATCGACCGTTTGTTGTTGAGGGCAATGGTGCGGTGGTCTCAGGACTGCAGGCCCTTGATGCGAAGCAGTGGAAATCGATCGGGAAGGGAGTCTATGTTTTGCAACTGGAAAAGACACCTTATGGAAATCCGTTTCTGGTGTCCCGTGGGAAACGTCTTCCCGCAGCCCCAAACCGGGACGTGTTGAAGGAGGGAGAACACTATTGGGACCGCAAGACCAGCAGGATCTATTTTTACTGTGAAGCGGGAAAACAGCCTGCTGACTACGACCTGGAGGCCACACTGCACGTCAGTGGTTTTACCCTGACGAGTGCCAGCTATATTTCCTGTCGGAACCTGATCTGTCAACATTTCTCCAACGACGGCTTTAATATTCATGGAGATTGTCGCGGAATTCGACTGGAAAACGTCATTGCGCGGCATAATGGTGATGACGGCATTTCGATTCATGAGGCCGGAGGACTCATCGTTCAGAACGCTTACGTTCATAACAACTTTTATGGAATCCAGGATGTGAATGCGTCGCGCTCTGTGTATAACGGCGTGCTGGCTGAATTGAATCAGGTGGGGGTCAGCCTGGTGGGAGGGTATCATTCGCTGGTCGATTGTCAGATCCGCAAGAACGCCCGGAGTGAGATCGATATAGCGGGATCGAACCCCGGGCATCTGATTGGCGCTGAACAGAATCTGATGTGCCAGACAATTCTGTTTGCTCAGAATGTGTCTGTATTCGGGGCTGGAAGCCAGATGGGGCTCAGTGTAAGGAATGGGGCCCGCGCGATCATGGAACATTCGGTGATCAGCGGATCTGGTACCGGCGTGTATGTCGATCGATTGAGTCATTGTCATCTGACTCTGACGGCGGTGAGTCAGTGCGACATCGTTTTGAATCTGCAATCGAAACAGTGTTTCTGTGATTTTAATCTGTACAGTCCCGGACAGTTCCACTGGCTGGAGACGGTATATGCTGCGGATCAGTGGTCAGAGTATCAGAATGCTTCACAACTGGACCCGCATTCGCGGATCGAAGAATTGACGGTGGAGGCAGACGGGACGGTCAGTGCCCCTGGTGAAGCCATGATTTTCTCAGGTCGGAAACAGACTGTTGGGCCTACGGCGTCGTTCTCGCTTAAGTTTCAGCAGGATTAAGGAAGTCAGCAGATCAGGGGGGACTTTCATTTCCTGCGAGATTTGAGTGAAATCAGCCAGCTGTATTTGTCCCAGTTTTGCTCTTTGTTACGGAATGAGATAGGGATTGCCTCATTTTCGGCGATCTTACATAATACAGGCGAGCTGACGAGGATTGTCAAATTCCAGTCCTTTAACTGTTTACGCCAAACCCGGCAATCTTTCAGTCGCTGGTCCGTATTTGAATTCATCTGGAAGTTCCCCTCATTGAAAGAGTTGAAACATGCCCATTTATCAAGATAACTCAGAAACAATCGGTCGGACCCCTCTGGTTAAGATCAACCATTTAACGGAAGGGTTGAAGGCGACAATCCTGGCTAAGATTGAAGGCCGAAATCCGGCATACAGTGTGAAGTGCCGTATCGGTGCGAACATGATCTGGGATGCGGAAAAGAGCGGGAAGCTGAAACCCGGGATGCAGGTTGTGGAGCCAACCAGTGGGAACACGGGAATTGCACTCTCCTTTGTGTGTGCGGCCCGCGGTTATCAATTGACGTTGACCATGCCGGATTCAATGTCGGTCGAACGTCGGCTGATGCTGAAAGGCTTCGGTGCCAACCTGGTTCTGACACCAGGCGCAGATGGGATGAAAGGAGCGATTCAAAAGGCGGAAGAACTGGCGGCGAGTCCGGAATTCTACATGCCACAACAGTTTGAAAACCCGGCAAATCCGGAAATTCACTTTAAAACCACAGGTCCCGAGATTCTGAAGGATACTGAAGGGAAAGTGGACTATTTTGTTGCGGGTGTCGGTACAGGCGGAACGATCACAGGTGTCTCACGGTTCCTTAAGCAGGACCAGGGGCTCAATGTAAAATCAGTGGCTGTTGAACCGACAAGCAGTCCGGTCCTTTCCGGCGGTGAGCCTGGAAAACATAAAATCCAGGGGATCGGAGCTGGATTCATTCCCGCTAACTGCGATACTTCGCTGATCGATGAAGTGATCCAGGTCACCGATGATGAAGCATTCGGGATGGCTGGTCATATCGCCAAAAGAGAAGGGATTACCTGCGGCATCAGTTGTGGAGCAGCCATGCACGCTGCTTTAGAAATTGCCAAACGCCCTGAAGCAGAAGGCAAAACGATTGTTGTGATTCTGCCCGATTCGGGTGAGCGTTACCTGTCGACGCCGTTATTTGATGATGCCCGCTGATCAGCGGGCCGGGCAACAAGTTATTGCCAGGTCATGGGTTCGCGGATTGCAGGTCTTACGGGAACCCTGTACAGATTAATTTGTGCGCTGTTGTAGTGCCAGCAGAGTGGCAACCAGCGGTTCAGGTCTGTATTCTTCACTAAACCTGCAATGACCAGAACCCTGGATCTTCTCCGGTGTCTTTCGGAAAGAGGCGACAATCCCGAGGAATTCTCAGGGGACTTTTACATCGACAAATCATGAAATTGGATGGTTAGCTATGCGTTTTGAAACTAAGTGTGTTCACACCGGAGTCGACAAAGACAGTACTTTTAACAGCTGTACAACTCCGATCTACACGACTTCGACTTTCTACTGGGACAGCCTGGAAAGCCATAAGGGGTTTGATTACACACGCAGCGGAAACCCGACCCGCAGTGCAATGGAAGAAAATATTGCTGCTCTGGAAGGAGGCGTGTCCTGTCGCGCGACTGCCACCGGGATGGCTGCCATCACACTGGCCATGCATCTGTTTAAGCCCGGCGATCACATTATTGCCGGTGATGATATCTATGGCGGAACCTATCGTCTGTTTGCGGACGTGTTTACCAAATGGGGCGTCAAGTTCTCCTTCGTCAAGATGGGAGATATTGAAAACGTACGCTCGGCGATCACTCCGGAAACCAAAGCAATCTGGATTGAAACCCCCAGCAATCCCCTGCTGAATCTGGTCGACATTCAGGCTGTGACCAAGGTGGCGTCAGAGTCTGGTTCGGGCATCATCACGATTGCCGACAATACCTTCTGCTCTCCTTACCTCCAGCGTCCCATCGAATTTGGTGTCGACATTGTTTTGCACTCGACAACGAAATACTTGAACGGTCATTCTGATGTCGTGGGCGGTTGTGTTGTTTCGCGGACAGAAGAACTGGCTGAACGGGTTGCGTATATTTCGAATGCTCTGGGATTGGGGTGTTCGCCGTTTGATGCCTGGCTGGTATTGAGAGGGGTGAAGACCCTGGGCCCGCGCATGGAAGCCCATCAGCGGGGAGCGCTGGCGCTGGCGCAGATGCTTGAAGCGCATCCCAAAGTGGAACGCGTCTATTATCCCGGACTGGAATCACATCCCCATCATGAGCTGGCGAAACGCCAGCAGAGTGGTTTTGGCGGGATGCTGAGCTTTGATGTGAAAGAGGGACGTCCGGTCGCGGAGAAAGTGATGCTGAACTCCAAGTTGTTTTTGCTGGCGGAATCTCTGGGAGGGGTCGAATCTCTCATAGAATATCCGGAGAGCATGAGCCATGCCTCAATGACTAAAGAGGCACGACGAGAAGCCGGCATTACCGAAAAAACGGTTCGAGTTTCCGTGGGTATTGAAAATCCAGACGATCTGGTTGCCGATTTGAAGCAGGCTTTAGACAGCTGACATCAGCCCGGTAACGCCGCTGCTTAAAATTCAGGACTTGCTCGTTGAAACAGATACGTTCTGAGTGAGCTTGAGAGTCTTTTTTTTCTTGTAGAAGTCTATGAGCAGCGCGTGTCATGCGCGTTTCTGATATGATATGATGGTCTGCTGAATTCTGATGGTCATTCAGCAGACACTCTACTTCGATCCTGAATCAGAAAAATGTTTTCCGAGAGAGCTGCCAGTCCGCCAAATACCCATCCTGGAAACCAAGAAGGCCGAGGTTATGAGTATCGATCCCTACGATCCCTGTCCCTGCAACAGTGGTAAGAAATATAAATTTTGCTGTCATTCGATTGGAGACGAGGTCAGCAAGATCTCACATCTGCACGAGACTCACCAGACTGCAACCGCACTGCAATTGCTGGATCGTCTGAAGAAAAAACATCCCGAACAACCCTTGAGCTATATTACTGAAGCTCAAATTCTGATGGCCGAACGACGGTTTGAAGATGCACTGGTCCCCTTGAATGAATGCCTGGAACGCGAGCCGGATCACCCCGCCGCACATTCCCTGCTGGCCACTTCTTCATTTCTGGCACACGGATACAAACGGTCCCAGAAAACGATTTATACGGCGTTGCAAAAGTGCGCTGCGGTTGACGTCAGCCTGGCAACTCCCCTGGCGATCAGTATTGCGATTGCCCTGCAGATGCGCGGTTACTACCTGGCTGCGCGGGAACATTTTGCACTGGCGATGCGGGTCGCTTCTCAGGAGTATCAGCAAAATCTATTCATGAACCTGCTGGAATTTGATGGCGATGACCAGATCCCATACCAGTTCCGTGGGGTGCATGTGCTGGAGCGTTGCCCGCTGGAAGACAGCGAACAGCAGGCCACTTTTGAAAAAGCACAGCGCCTGGCAAATCTGGGGTGCTATCGTTCCTCAGCCAGTCTGTTCAAACAGCTTGCAGAAGCGACCGGCCTGGTCACACTCTGGAAAAATGCAGCGTTCTGCTATGCCTGGGCGACGGATGAAGTCAAAGCGGCTGAACTGTTTCACCAGGCGGCTGGTATCGAGTCTGATTTTGCCGAAGCGGTCGAACTGGAAACGCTGGCACAACTGCTCGATCTGAATAATACCGGCGAAGTCGTGAATTCGATTGAGAAAGTGTTTGAAGTCGAATCGCTTTCCAGGTTCCTGACTCAAATGGACCTGCATCCCCAGGTTTTGAGAGGCAACGTTCCTCCGGCTCAAGATCCGGAAGAGACGACGCCTGCGGCTTATTACCAGATTCTCAATTCAGAGCTCGATGCTGATTCCCGGGGTGAGGGGATTACTCTCGAAACAGTCCCAGTGGTGATTGGCGACATCGATGTCTTTGATGCAGATCGACAATTGGGGAACCCTGCTATCGTTCGGTTGTATGCCTATGAAGGGGATCAGCTGGAAAAGACGGAACAGATTTTTGAAGCCGCGTTGGGTAAAGAAGGTAAAAAAGAGTGCGGTCTGCAGGAGGTGGAACCAGACAGTGAAGAGGCAGGCACCCCCCTTTCACCAATCCCTACCGAACAGTGGCCCCTCTTTTTTCGCTGGAGCTTTCCGCAGAAAATGCCCATTCTCAAACGCCGGGAACTGGAAGCAGAGCAGTGGAAAAAACTGCTCTCAGAGACCTGGTCAGAGACACCACTGGCGGGACTGGACGGAAAGACTCCCGCTGAAGCGGCAAAAGAAGATAGCCTGAAAGTCGCTTTGACGGCAGCGGCCTATGTCCTCGACGCGCAGACGCTCTCGCTCGGGCATTTTCTGGATTTTTCAGAGCTGGATCCGGAGCTGGGTATTTCAGAGCTGGCACCTCTGGCGGTCGATGCGTCTTCCCATTTCAATACCTGTTCCTCGATGACACAAAACCGTATTCCGGTCAAAGAGCTCAGTGATCCACAATTAATGTATATCTTCAATCGTGCCTTGCTCATCCGGCATCCACGATTTCTATATGACGTATTGATTGAAGTTTTGAGCCGGGACGAATGCATAAAAGAAGTTGATCTGGATCGGGTTTATACGACGTTGACAGAAATCTGTCACAAGAAAAATCAGCGTGAGGAGATGCTGTCCTGGATTCATAAGGGCCAGGAAAATGCCCAGGCTCAACCAGAGCATGCATTTGAGAGTGAGCTGCAGTGGAAGATGCGCGAACTCTCATTCCGGCTGGAAGATACATCCGATCCCGGTCTTTCTGATTTCATGAAAGGGATCTGGGATAATTATGGGAAAAAGATGCCTCAAATCAGGGAGTACCTGAAGGCGTTTGCGCAGGCCTTTGATCTGGATCTTCCCTGGATTAAGGAGTCGTCCCTGTTAGATACCGGCGACCTGGCGGGAAATGTTTCCAGTGAGGGGATCTGGTCTCCTGGTGAAGCGGCTCCCGAGGCTGATTCCGGTTCCGGTTCCAAGCTCTGGCTGCCGGGTCAATCGTAATCCATACGAGCTGATCTTTCTGTGGATGGGCAGCTTAGTATTATCCTATGAAGTAAAGTATTGCGTGCCGTGGACCCGATCAGACAGTTTTCCAGCACTGAAGCCGTCATGCAGCGTGCCCTGGAACTGGCCCGTCTGGGAGAAGGTTTTGTCGAACCCAACCCGGCGGTCGGCTCGGTCATCGTGAATGAAAGCTTGCAGCTGTTGGGCGAGGGATATCATCAGCAGTGTGGCGGACCCCATGCTGAAATTCATGCATTGCGGATGGCTGGTGATCTGGCCCGAGGAGCCACGATTTATGTGACGCTGGAACCCTGCTGTCATCATGGGAAAACCGGTCCCTGCTCACAGGCTCTGATTCAGGCGGGCGTCAAGAAAGTCGTGATCGCGATGCGTGATCCAGCCCCCCATGTGGACGGGGGAGGAATCGCTGAGTTGAAACAGGCCGGGATTGAAGTCGAATTGGGGCTGCTGGAAGCGGAAGCGCAGCAGCTTGTGCGGCCATTCGTAAAGCGGGTGACACAGGGACTGCCCTGGGTGCATGCCAAATGGGCCATGACGCTGGATGGGAAAATCGCGAGTCGCACGGGGCATTCGCAGTGGATTTCGAATGCCCGGTCGCGGGAAATTGTGCATCAGCTGCGCGGGCGTATGGATGGGATTATGGTAGGGCATCAGACGGCTTTGGCAGATGATCCACTGCTGACAGCGCGACCTGCGGGCAAACGGATTGCCACCCGCATCGTGGTGGACTCACAGGCCACGCTTGCCAGTCGTTCAAAACTGGTGCAGACGATTTCTGATGCCCCCGTAATGGTGATGGCCCATCGGTCTGCACCTGCTGAAAACGTTCAGCGACTGGAGGAGGCAGGCGTCGAAGTGTTATTGACCGGGAACGATTCTCAGTCAGGGGCAGCATTTCCCGATCTCAGGGAGTGCCTGCAGGAACTGGGACGCAGAGAGATGACAAACCTGTTGATCGAAGGGGGAGGGGGATTGCTCGGTTCCTGTTTTGATGCGGCGCTGATTGATGAAATACACGTTTTTGTTGCCCCCAAGATTGTGGGAGGCGGGGCCGCGATCACTCCGATTGCGGGAGTCGGACTGGAGCAGATCCCCAACTATGCGAATGTCACGGAGTCTGCGATCCAACAGCTGGATTCCGATCTTTATATCCGGGGACGGATTGCGTATGAGAACCCCACGGATTGAGGATCACCTGTCCGGAACTTAGTTCAGGGAACGCGAGAGCGTATCGAGTAGAGTTCGTAGTTCAGGACGCTGTCTGATTACCCCGACCAGAGCGTATTTGCTCAGATTGCTGCCATACATCTGACGGTTCAGCGTGGGACGCACTTCTTCTTTGAAGTAGCGATCCTGACGGAAGCGGATTGCAGCATAGCAGACTGCCATCGCCACGAGGCCCAGTCCCAGGTCCAGGTACCAGCCCTCCCAGCTCAATTCCAGTCTATCATGAATGAGAACACAGACCCAGAACCAGGCCAGTAATGCAATCCAGACCGGGCGGGCTACCAGCGCATTGAGCCGTTCGTTGGCGTGCACCAGATGTCCGTAAAATTCGGGGCTGGCCATCTCATCAAGCGGGCGCTCTTTCTGGAAATTTTCACAGACCAGTTCACCATGATTCCGTGAAACAATTACCGACTCTCCTTCTTCAGGGAGAAAGTCAGCCAGGTATTCCAATTCCTCAAAGGGTGTGCTCATTCCTTTTCCCTTATCTTAATTCTCATCGGTTACAGAATCTCTTTTTATGCGAAGCTGAAACACACTGATGTGCATTAAGATTTTGTATCAATTAACAGGAAGCTCTCAGCGCCAAAGTATGATTAGAAAGATCGAATCACATTTATTATTTTATCTAAATCATTCTCAACGACAATAGGTCCGTTCGAAAAAGGCGTTTTGTTTACGCCATGATTTTTCAGTTTTTCATCCAGATGTTCATCAGTTGCAGAGTGATAAGCCACTGTGGCGTTAGGATCTTTCAGTTGATGTCCGGTCAGAATACAGACCACGCGGTCGCCGGCAGCAATGACTCCTTCTTCTTTGAGAAGTTTCGCACCAGCAACGCTGGCAGCGCTGGCGGGCTCGCATCCGAATCCCCCAGCTCCTACCTGTGCTTTCGCATCCAGGATTTCCTGGTCGCTGACTTCACGGACAAGGCCATCACAGACATCCAGGGCGCGCAGTGATTTGGAGAAATTGACCGGACGATTAATTTCAATCGCACTGGCCAGAGTTGAAGCCCGACGGTCCTCCTGGTCCATTTTCGTAAAGAAATCGGTCGAGCGATCGCGATCATAGCGTCCCTCGTTCCAGCGGAGTCCTTCTTTTTCGTAGAGCTGGTACAGGGTATCGGCGCCTTGCGCGTTGATGATAGCCAGTCGGGGAATGCGTTCGATCAGTCCAAGTTCCTTGAGTTCCATGAAGGCCTTGCCGAAAGCGCTGGAGTTCCCCAGGTTTCCGCCCGGAACAACGATCCAGTCTGGGACTTGCCAGTCCAGTCCTTCGAGGACCCGATACATGATCGATTTCTGACCTTCCAGGCGGAACGGGTTTACGCTGTTACAGAGATAGATGCCTTCGGTCTGACAGACTTCACGCACGCGTGCCAGGGCATCATCGAAGTCACCCTGGATCTGAACCGTTTTTGCGCCGTAATCGAGTGCCTGAGAGAGTTTCCCAAACGCGATCTTTCCGCTGCCTACGAAGACAACGACTTTGAATTTCTGTGCCACACTGGCATAGACAGCCAGCGAAGCACTGGTATTTCCGGTCGAGGCACAGGCGGCCACTTTCGCGCCAACCATTGTGGCGTGAGTAGAAGCTGCGGTCATGCCGTTATCTTTAAAGCTGCCTGAAGGGTTCAGACCTTCGTACTGCAAAAACAGACCGTCTTCGTTGAGCCCCACATAGCGCGCGACTGGCTGAGACGACTTGAGCATCGTCTGGCCTTCACCGATTGTGATGATCTGTTCGTCACGGGCAAAGGGAAGCAGTTCTCGAAACCGCCAGACGCCACTGAAATCCAGAGGGCGATTGCGATGGCTCCAGCGTTTTTCAAAATCACGTAATGACTGAGGCAACGTCACCTGGTCCCACTGGTAGGTGACATCGAGTAATTCCCCACACTTGGGACAGCCCGTTAAGACTTCATCCAGGGAATAGGTGGCTGCACAATCAGGTGAAATGCATTTCTGGAAAGCAAGTTCAGTCGATACAGTAGAAATCGTAATTTCTCCTCAGTCTCAGATAAGAGATGATTGATTTAATGTGATTTAGATGGGGGAATCTAACAACCGGGGTTTATTGTCCAGACCGCTCCCGGGATACGCAACAGAAAGCAGCGGCAAACAAGGGGTTTTTCCCGGAAGTTCGCTCAATTTGTGGGATGCTGTATCAAAGCTCTTCTTGCAATAATATTTCTAACGTCTTACATTGATTTGAGTAACGGCGATTTGCCAAACCAATTTTTCTCTTACTCTGAATCAGCAGGCATTGAGACGATGTTCGATCTTTCCCGGGTACAGGCTGCATTAGATCAGTTCCAACTGGATGGCTGGTTGTTTTATGATTTTCGGGGCAGCAATGTGCTGGCTCTACGGATACTGGATATCCCCGAAGCCGCCATGGGATCACGGCGGTTTTTTTACTTTGTTCCCCGTGAAGGTGCGCCGGTGAAACTGGTTCATCGGATTGAATCCGGGGCACTCGATCATCTTCCGGGGGAGAAGGTCATCTATCTGAAGTGGCAGGAACTGGAAGCAGAGCTGGCTTCCATCCTGCAGGGAACCAGTGCGGTGGCGATGGAGTATTCTCCCCGCAATGCCAATCCCTATATTTCCCGAGTCGATGCGGGGACCGTGGAACTGGTACGTGAAACCGTGAGCTCGATTGTGCCGTCTGGAGATTTGGTGCAGCTGTTCGAAGCGGTCTGGGATCTGGAGCAGTGGGAACTGCATCAGCGGGCGGGGGTTTCAACCGATAAAGCGTTTGATGTCGCCTGGTCATTCATTGCACAAGAAGTGCGAGAGAACGGGGGCGTCGAAGAGCAGGCAGTGTGTGATAAGATCATGCAGCACTTTGCGGAGACCGGGCTGACGACCTACCATCCGCCGATTGTGGCCCGTGAAGCACATAGTGGCAATCCGCATTATGAAACCGGTACCGGATCAGAGACGGCGATTCGCGAAGGGGATTTTGTATTGATCGACCTGTGGGCAAAATGCGATATGCCCCGTGGCGTTTACAGCGATATGACCCGCGTAGGGTTTGTTGGAAGTGAAGTTCCGGAAAGATATGCAGAGATCTTTGAGATCGTGGCGCGTGCGCGAGATGCCGGCATTACTCTGGTTGAACAGTCATTTGCCACGGGAAAAGCACTGCAGGGATGGGAAGTCGATCAGGCCTGTCGTGATGTCATTGAACAGGCAGGGTACGGCGAGTATTTCGTGCATCGTACCGGTCACAGCATCGGGCAGGAAACACATGGGAACGGCGCCAATATGGACAACCTGGAAACCCATGAGGAACGGCTGATTCTGCCTCAAACCTGTTTCTCGATTGAGCCGGGAATCTATCTACCGGAATTCGGGGTGCGAAGCGAGGTCAATGTCTTTGTAGATGATGCCCACAAAGTTCATGTAACAGCCGGGGAGCGCCAGACAGAGATTCTTCCTGTGATGAAAGAATACTGAGTCAGACGCTCCGGAAGAGTCGAGATTATTCCTGATCGATTCGAAGCATTTCGTCCAGGATAACAGGATGCCAGAGATCGTCGCGCTGCGATTCTTCGGTGTAGTTCTTTCGTGCCCAGGTGCGCAGCTTCATCTCCTCAATCACATCGACCGGAAGCTGGTCTAACTGATAAGTCGAAAAAGGAATGGTAGCTGAATTACCCAACGGTCTTCTCCTCACTGCAAATGGTTTGAGAATGAAACTCGGCGAACCAGCTTCCTGCAGCCGCACGACCCGATTTGTTAAAGAACGTACCTGAATTCTCTCGCAGAAGATGGGGCGCTGATAGCAGTTCCCAAAGCGTTTGAGAGAGAAAAGCTCAGGTTTCCAGCGAAAAATCACTCCTGTCGAGAACCGCTGGATTGACAAATATTGTAGCTTTTCTGTCTGGAATGCAAGTCGAAATTCATTCACCAGAGGCGCAATCGACGGAAGGCAAGGAATTGTCAGTGGTTAGGATTTCCCTCAACCTGGAATGAAATTCCCGGAACTCGGCGTAGATCACTTATTTTTTTAGTGAGATGTCGACGGTTGTTCCCATGGGCAGGTCTGGCCATAACGGTCCTGCGGGTTCGACATGCACCAGAATAATGCTCTCGCTGGAGCCTGGCTTCCGAACTGCCTGCTCAGAGATTTTCTTAACGAGGCCTTTGCCCTTCAAATCTCCCGAGAAGAGGATTTTGACTTCGGTACCTTCGTCAAAGAGACTGATCTTGCGGGAGGGAACTTCGACCACCAGGTAGGGATGTTCTTTATCGAACAACTCGACAATGGGGGCACCTTTCTGGATTGAATCGCCGACTTCCTTTTCCAGGATGCCTACGGTGCCGTACTGACCAGCTTTGAGTTGCAGGTCTTCGCGTTGTATTTCGAGTTGTTTCAGTTCACTTTTGACTTGCTTCAATCGATTCTGAATTACTTCTACACCCATTGCCAGACGGATCTGCTGCGGGAGTTTTCTCTGCAGGGCTTTGAGTTCTGCCATCTGTTCTTCACAGAGTTTGACCCGGGCTGCAAAGACTTCGGCAGAGTTACGAGCCGATTCCTGCCGGAGCATGGCAGTGATCCGGTTCTCATCCGGCAGACGGCTTTCATAGACCAGCGAGCGAAATACTTCTTCATTCGAGCCAGTACTGGATATGGAATCGTAATCCTGCAGAAAGTCCTGCCAGGCCAGATTCGTAATCTGATGGATGTACTGTTCTTTGAGATACTGAGATGATTTCAGTTTGGCATTGAAGACTTCGGATTCGATTTCTTTGTTTCTCAAAGCCAGTTCGACTTCCGTCTTGGCTTTCGACTGTTCCAGTTGGGCTTCGAGAGCGACCAGTTGCTGATGCTTGGCCTGCCAGGTTTTTTCCAGCGAACGATCGAAAAGTGTGACAATGATTTCTTCACTGCCAACGGTCTGTCCTTCTTTCACATGAATTTCCTGAATGACGGCATCATTGCGGGCGGTCACAATCGTTTTGGGAGCCTGAAGTGAACCCACATAACTTTCAACGCGGATTCCCCTGACCCACTGGGCGCAACTGACGCCTCCGATAAGAGCGATCAGCAATATGACCAGAGCCCGGAATCCGAGCGAGGAAGAGTGATGTTGGTTCAGGTGATGTTGCACCTGATAGTCATCCATAGTTTCAGCAGGCATTTCTGGCTGTCCTGTCAATCATCCAGAGTCAAACAGTCTTTCAAAGGCGTACACAGTACGCCATTAATCGAATCGGATTCCGGAAGATCAGAATTTACCTCAAAACCGTCAAATTCCACACTACCGGGCGGTTAGCTGTTAAACTTTAACGTTTACGAAGACTTCATCTGGTCTGGATGTAGATTGACCGATGAAGAATGTGAACTTATGAATACATTGGTCCGGTACAGCCCAGAGTGCGGCAGGTGGTTCGCGATCGATCTGGAACCGTGTTGTTTCGAAAAAAGATCCGCCTGGGATCAGGTCCGCTGCAGTCGCAATTCTGAAATCCTTTGGTTAGGATGAAATGACGACTGTTCTAGAGTGAGTCACAGAGATGAACAAATCAGACCATCCCATTTCAGACAGACATAGAATTAGAAAGTGAAGCGAGTTTATGAAGCCGATCGTACAAATTTCACTGGATCTGACCAATATAGAAGAAGCGCTCGAAACGGCGGCGATGGCGATGCGTGCGGGAGTCGACTGGCTGGAAGCAGGCACGCCGCTGATTCTGGCTGAAGGTTTGAATTGTGTCAGGGAACTGCGTAAGGCATTTCCTGAGACGCCCATTGTTGCTGATCTCAAAACGATGGACGGTGGTTATCTGGAAGCAGAAATGATGGCGAAAGCAGGCGCGACTCATGTGGTTGTGATGTCGCGGGCCCACGAGGAGACCATCCATTGTGTGGTGAAAGCGGGACAGGATCATGGCGTGAAAGTGATGGGGGATAACCTCGCTGACGATATGGTTGCCGCTGCGAAGAAACTGGAAGATCTGGGTTGTGACTATGTGATTCACCACGTGGGCTATGATGAACGACGGGGGATTGCAGCACGCGGCGAACGGATGCCGAGTCCCCTCGATCAGTTGAAAGAAGTGGTCGAAGCGGTCAGTATTCCGGTACAGGCAGTTGGTGGACTTTCGCTGGAGCAGGCGATTCGCACACCCGAATATGGTGCACCCCTGGTTGTACTCGGAGCCCCACTGACCATTGATGCAGACTCTTTTAAAACAGCCAGCGGTGATCTGGAAGATTCCCTGCGACTGATTTGTGAAAAAGTACATGCTTACGGTGATGTAGCGATCGGAGGTCAGAAATGAGTCAGGTGGAATCACTGCAGACTGCTGTTGTCAATTATGCTCCCGAGGCTGACTCTGTGGAGCTTCAGGAGATTCCGGTACCCGAGATCGGACCGGATGAAGTCTTACTGGAAGTCGCTGCGGTAGGCGTGTGTGGCAGTGACCTTCATCAATGGACGGCAGATCACAGCTGGCCCGTCAACTATCCTGTGGTGCTGGGACATGAATTTGCCGGTACGATTTCGGAGACCGGTGAACTGGTACGCAACTGGAAGACCGGAGATCGCGTCGTCAGTGAAACTGCAGCGATCATTGATCCGGATAATCCGTTGTCCAGAGAGGGACGTTACAATCTGGATCCCACTCGCAAAGGATTTGGTTATGGTGTGAATGGAGCCATGACCAGCTTTGTTCGTGTACCTGCCCGTTGTCTGCATCGTGTACCGGACAGCCTCCCCCTGGAAAAGGCGGCGCTCACCGAGCCCTGTTGTGTGGCCTTTAATGCCGTCGTGATGAACGGCGACATTCAGCCGGGAGACCGTGTAGTGGTCTTTGGTCCAGGACCGATTGGATTATTGTGTGCAGCGATGGCCCGTCTGCAGGGAGCAGAAGTCGCTGTCGTCGGGCTGGAGCGGGACAAGGGGCGGTTGGAGATCGCCGCGAAAGAATATGGCTGTGAGCCGATCGTGGAGGGCCTGGATGACTGGTCTCAGGCTGTTGATGGACTCGGTGTGAACGGAGTGGTTGATGCTGCCGGCGTCTCGGTGACGCTGAAGAAATCACTGGAGATTGTTCGCCCTGCTGGATGGATCAGCAAAGTGGGCTGGGGGCCGCAGCCTCTGGGTTTCTCGCTGGATCCCCTCGTGCAGAAAAATATTCGACTCCAGGGGAGTTTCAGTCATAACTGGCCGATCTGGGAACGGGTCATCCGTCTGTTAACCACAGGACAATTAAATATTGATCCCATTATAGGTGGCACCTGGTCATTGAGTGAATGGCATACTGCTTTTGAGACCATGCATTCGGGAGAGATCGTGAAAGCAGTCCTCACCCCCTGATACCTGATGCTGTCTTGTGAAATCGAAGAATTGAGACACCTTAATTTAATTCCTGCAACGTTGATTTAAACTGGATCTTTCCATGCCCAAACTTGCTGCGTTTCCCAAAGCGTTTATGGATGAATTGTGCCTGTCCGGCGAAATGACCCTCCGTCAGTGGATTGAGCTGGCGGCGACACTCGATATCGATGGTCTTGAGTTTTATGCGGGCTTCCTGGAAATGAAAGATCAGAGCTTCTGGCCCGAAGCGAAAAAAATGGCAACAGATCAGGGGTTGGAGATTCCCATGATGTGCTGCTCCCCGGATTTCACTCATCCTGATGAAGCGTTTCGTAAAGAGCAGATCGAACATGAAAAGTTCTGGATGGAGATGACGGCGGCACTGGGAGGGAAGTACTGTCGGGTCCTTTCCGGGCAGAGGCGTCCCGAAGTCTCCCGGGAAGAGGGGATCCAGTACACGGTCTCATCGATCGAAGCGTGTCTCCCCCTGGCAGAGCAGTTGGGGCTCACGCTGATCATTGAAAATCATTATAAGGATAATTACTGGGACTATCCGGAATTCGCGCAGATGGCGGATGTCTTTTGTGATCTGGTATCCCGTATTGATTCACCTCATTTCGGTGTGAACTACGACCCGAGTAATACCATCCTGGCGGGAGAGGATCCCCTGGAGCTTTTGGCGCGGATTAAAGATCGTGTGGTGACGATGCATGCCAGCGACCGTTATCTGATCGAAGGAACGATCGAGGATCTTCGCAAAGAGGAAAACAGCCTGGGCTATGCCAGCCGTCTCAGCCATGGTGTGATTGGAAAAGGCCTCAATGACTACGATGAAATCTTCTCGCAGTTGAAGGGAGTCGGTTTCGACAGCTGGATCAGCATCGAAGATGGGGTGAACGGCATGGAAGAACTACAGGAAAGTGTGGCATTTTTGAGATCAAAAATGGCTCAATATTGGGGATAATGCCGATTTTATTGAGAATTGGCGAAGATATGGAGGAATAGGGGGATATCCGGCTGTTGCACATACGTCCAATTTGAAGTATGGTGTATACATCTGACTCCAGGGTGTCCTGGGCTGTGTTAATACGTCTATTTATTTAGACAAATTTTATATGTTTCTCCATCTTAGTCGTAAAGTACAATCGATCATTCAATGATTGTCGCTCGTGCTTTACCGGCTGTCTCCCTATTTTGCAGAACCGAATCGCCATGTTGGTTATCACTCACAGAACAGGTTTGCTGGTTACGTTCTTTGCAGGACTGTTTGTATTGAGCGGCTGCGGCAGTTCAAATTCTCCCGAGCAACGGCGTGTGAGTTCCAACCCCTTTGCGCCCAACAGTAACAAGTCCTCGTCGCGTCCCCAATCCATTCAGCCGTCTGGGCCTCGTCCAGCGACGGGTTCGACGGACTCTCATGCTTCAGAGACATCGGCAACCACGAAAATGGAGGCTGAGCCACAGCCAGCACCTGTTGATAGCGGTACAGATATCATCGCTCAGACCAGTCAATATACGCTCGATACTAAGAACCCGGGAGTTGCGGTGATCGTCCGGGGAATCAGTGATAAAATGCCTGAAGCGATGCCGCTGATTTTGAAGGCACTCTCTCCGATTCTCGGGGACCAGAAGCAGCAGCCGGCCGGTTCTACGCCGACACAGCTTGAGCAGCATGTGATTGATAAGCAACTGGTCCTGATTTTGCGCCCCGCACCTGCAGATCTATTTGCCTTCGCACAGAAACTGAAGTGTGGAGCGATCAAGGAGATCGATATTCAGAAGCGGATCATCACGGTCGAGACTGAGCTGCCGCAACTGATGGCACTTGCACAGAATGGCCAGGCCGGAAATCCGGGTATGGATTCTGATGTTAAAGTCTCTGCTAACTCCGAGTCTCTGAAAAATATGAAGTCAGAGTCTACCACTCCGGCTGTGGGGAATCAGCCAGAGAAGCCCCTGCTTCCCAAGAGCACCATTGGGACAGACCGCGATTTTAAAACCCAGGCCGGGAGAAGAAACCATCGACTGGGCACTGCGTGTGATTTCCGGATCAAGTTCCTTTGCGCATGATACCGCCTGCAAAAAACTGGCGAAAATGGAACCGGATCCTGAAAATCTGCAGCGGGTTTCTGCGATTCTCGCCGCAACTCTCCCTCTGGCTAAAGAAGGCTTTCGGATGCCGGAACATGTGAATGTCATGGCCGTGTGGTACACGGATGGGGCAACCCGGGAATTTGCCAAGCTGCTGGAGAATGAAAAGGATTTTCTGGTCCGCGAAAAAATTATCAGACTGCTGCCAACCATTCATTCTGAAACGATGGCTGAAGTTCTGGTGGGACGGCTCTCCGATCGGGAAGACAGAAAGGACGCACGTAGAGCGCTGCAGATTATGGGTGAGATCGCGGAAAAGCCGGTCCTGCAGTTATTGAATGATCCCGATTCTTCGTTGCGGATTGAAGCCTGTAATGTTCTACAGTCGATTGGAACTGAAGAAGCAGTTACCGCTTTAAAACAGCGCGCTGAAACCGAAGATAACGCGGTCGTGAAAACGCTACTTGTTGACACCCAGGCTAAGATCGAAAAGAAATCCGCTGGCAAATAAACACTCGCTCTGCGTGATCTTAATAGCCTGCTGCCGATCCGTGTTTCCGGGGATCGCTGTGTCCCCGTAAGCCATCCGGCTGACGGGAGACAGCCTGGGATGCGGCAAGACTGGAACTCTTTTTAGGGGAGTGTCCATACTGTTTCAGTTTTTCACCTGCCTGCTTAAACAGCTCCGGTTCCATTAACAGATCTTCCGGGACCCATTGGTGGTGAATGCGGGGGGAATTGACAGCCTGTGTTGGTGTCATCCCAAATACGATCATGTTCAACAGCACTTGCAGAGTACTGGAAATAATGCGCGGTCCACCCGAGGCGCCAGCTGAAAAGACAGCTTTGCCATCTTTGACAGCAATTGTGGGCGACATACTGGAAAGTGGTTTCTTCCCCGGCTCGACTTCATTGGCTTTACTCTGAATCAGACCAAAGGCGTTGGGTTTACCCGAAATCGCGGCAAAGTCGTCCATTTCATTATTCATGACGATACCGTATTTCGGAATGACAACGTAGCTGCCAAATGTCAGATTGATCGTCTCGGTACAGGCGACCGCGTTCCCCTCCACATCCATGACAGAGAAATGACTGGTGCCGCCATCCTGGGGAGGCACGTAGCGGCCGTACTCTTTCAGGGGTTTCGTCTGTTGCGTATCGATTCGGCCGGCCAGGTGGCTGGCATAGTCACTGCTGGTAAGACGTGCGATCGGTACCGGAACAAAGTCGGCGTCGCCCAGGTATTCCGCCCGATCAGCGAAGGCATGTTTCATGACTTCTGTGAGCAGGTGGATTTCTTCGGGGGAGTGATATTTCAGTTTCCCAAACGGCTGTTTTAAGGTCTGTTTTTCGAGAGCCTTGATCATGTTAAAGGATTCAATAATCGCGATCCCACCACTCGACGGGGGAGGCATGGTCAAGATTGTATAGCCATTGAAAGTGGTGGTCAGAGGCTTGCGAATCACTGGTTGAGTCGCTTTTAAATCCTGGAGAGTCAGAATTCCACCAGCTGATTCCCCGCAGGCAGCGACTATGGCTTCAGCGACCGGGCCTTTGTAAAACCCGTCCCTGCCGTGCTCGGCAATTAATTCGAGTGCTTTCAGCTGAGGACTGAAAAAACGGTCATCATTTTTCCAGGGTTTTCCATGATTCAGGTAGTCGTCGATGAGAGTCTTGAACTCTTCCGGGTTTAGAGTTCCCTGTTTGATGCGGGCCAGCATGCCTCGCTGCACCGAACGCATGTGATCGTTAATCGGAACCCCCCGCCGAGCCAGCTGGATTGCAGGCTGCATGACGGTTTTCAGATCCAGCGTTCCGTATTCTCTGACTGCATAGCTGAGGCCCGCGACAGTGCAGGGGACTGCGACTGCCAGTGGTCCCTGGCGGCTGGCCAGCTGTCGTTGTTTATCAGTTCCCGGCAATTTTGCGTACATTTCCGGAGTCGCTGCCGCTGGTGCCCGTTCCCGATAATCAATGACGGTTGCCTTCTGGTCTTTCGCATTCCAGATCACCATAAAACCGCCTCCCCCCAGACCACAACTGGCAGGGCGGAGCACGGTCAGTGCAAACGATGTGGCGACAGCAGCGTCAACGACATTGCCGCCCGCTTTCAGAATCGCGATCCCGGCGGCACTTGCCAGAGGATGATCGGCGGCAACGACGCCATGTTCATATACCTTTTCTGCAGGTACTGGAGCAGGTTCTGCAGCCTGAGCTGGTTGAGGGCAGATCGCGAACAGGCAGGCGAGCATGAGGCACAAAATGTTATTCAACAAGGATTTACACTTTAGATGGTTCATCAGCATGTTCTGACCTCGGGTGAAGTTCTCAGGGAATCCATAAATTGTGCCAATCGGTGGAGACAAACTTCTTTTGCCGCTCGAAGTCTGTAATCACTCTGTTTATACTATGCGACCAGTGTAGATTGATTTCCAGAGTGAATGCCGGAAAATCTTCCCAGATGTGCAGCAAGCCTGTGTTCCTGCTGAAAGCAGTATCTGGACTCTCCTTTTGATTCTGCTCCCGACTCTGAATCACCGTGTACAGTCGAGACAAACCGTTAATGAATGTAGTCGCAAAGCAATGACACTTAGTACCTCCGAAACTCCCCTGGCAGAAAAAACGTGCCAACTCGTCACGCTGGGTTGCAAAGTCAATCAGTATGAGACGCAGCTCGTCAAGGAAGCACTGCAAAAGAATGGATATCGTGAAGCGTCAGAAAACGAGACCGCCGATCTGTGTGTCGTCAATACCTGTACGGTCACCGCAACCGGAGATTCCAAAGGGCGTAAGTTGATTCGTCAGCTGTCAAAAAACAATCCAGGAACGAAGATTCTCGTCATGGGCTGTTACGCCACGCGCGATCCGAAGACGGTTTCTGAACTGCCGGGCGTATTTGAAGTGATTACTGACAAACGTGAACTTCCCGATATCCTGGAGCGTCACGGGATCGTCGATATGCCAACCGGGATCTCGGAATTCGAAGGACGCAAACGAGCGTATGTGAAAGTGCAGGATGGGTGTATCCTGAGATGCACTTACTGCATCATTCCCCAGGTTCGTCCTGGTTTGCAGAGTCGTTCTCCCGAGGACATCGAAGAAGAAGTACGACGTCTGGTGGGGAATGGGTTCAAGGAAATCGTGTTGACTGGAATTCATGTCGGCCACTTCGGCGTGGACACGACGCGGGGTAAGTCAGGTAAGCCACCATTTCGTCTCTGGCATCTGTTTCGCAAACTGGACAAAATCCCCGGTGACTGGCGGATGCGGCTTTCCAGTGTCGAAGCTGCTGAAATCCATGACGATTTCATTTCAGCAGCCGCGGACTGCGAACATCTCTGTCCTCAATTTCACCCTTCATTACAGAGTGGATCCGACACCGTTCTGAGACGCATGAAGCGACGCTACTATGTGAGCCGGTTTCTGGAAAAGCTGCAGATGATGCGGGAACGGCTGAACCATCCTTCCTTTACGACGGATGTGATAGTGGGCTTCCCTGGAGAAACGGATCAGGAATTCGAAGAGACGCTCCGTGCCTGTGCAGCTG
This sequence comes from Gimesia panareensis, assembly GCF_007748155.1. GTDB lineage: Bacteria > Planctomycetota > Planctomycetia > Planctomycetales > Planctomycetaceae > Gimesia > Gimesia panareensis. The sequence goes on along the minus strand of NZ_CP037421.1, from coordinate 7,400,507 downwards.
CTGAGTTCATGAAAATTCATGTCTTTCCTTTCAGTGCCCGGAAGGGAACACCGGCTGCCTCATACGACAATCAGATCTCACCAGAAGTGCGGCAGGCGCGTTGTCAGCAGCTGGCGGAGCTGGAACGCGATTTAGCTCAAAATTTTTATCGTTCGCTCATTGATCAGAACCTGGAAGTTCTGGTAGAACGTGAATGCGAAGAGCGTCCCGGTTGGGTACGAGGGACTGATCGCTGGTATGCTCCTGTTGTCTGTCCTGGTTCGAATGCGGATGTGGGGCAGTTTGTGATCGCCCGTGGAATGCAGGATCACCGGGAATATCTCGAGGCCGAACGTATCTGAGTTCGCGCACCGGGCGCGACAATCAATTCCCGCGTGCAAGATCTTCTCTGTAACAGTCCGTCCAGATCAGAACGACTAGTAAGGAAAGTAGTTGAGTGGCAGTATTATTCGGGATTGAAGGCATTGATGGTTCGGGAAAAGGGACACAAGCTGCACGTCTGCATGAAAAGTGTCAGGCAGCAGGGGTCAACTCAAGCCTGATCGGATTTCCGCGTTATACTGAAACTCTGTTTGGAAAATCAATTGGCGATTTTCTGAATGGGCGCTTCGGGGAGTTGAGCGCGGTCCATCCCTTTCTGGCATCACTGCTGTATGCCGGTGATCGTTTTGAATCGCGTGATTTTATTCTGAAAACGATCGAAGCGAGCCAGGTCGTGATTTTTGATCGCTATATTCCGTCCAACATCGCGCATCAGGGGGCAAAGCTCTCAGGTGATGAGCGTAGCGAGTTCATCCAGTGGATCGAACAGATCGAGTACGATATTTACCAGATGCCCCGTCTGAATCAGACAATTCTGCTGGACCTGCCTGCAGACCATGCACAGAAAATGGTGGCAGAAAAACAGGCTCGTTCCTATACCGATCAGGTAACTGATTTGCATGAGGCGGATCAATCGTATCTGTCACAGGTGCGGGATGTTTATCTGCAACTGGCCGAAGTACACCAGCACTGGCAGAAGATTGAGTGTCTGCAGGAAGGCCAGCAGCGGTCCATCGAAGATATCAGCGAGGAAATCTGGTCTCATCTTGCTTGTCTTATCTGAGGATGAGACTACCTTCAGTGGTTTGTTCAGCGCCTGAATGAACAGGGAGCGTGTTGATTCAATCTTAATCAAAGCTGAATCCAAAATACTCTTGACCCTTTCCTGATAGAGCCTGTCTAATATCAGTGTTCTTTGATCTTTGGAAGGGAGACAAGAATCGTGAAGCGCGATTTAAGCAGACTCACTCTACGCGAAATGTTCTCTGATACGGAGCGGCTCACTGCAGAACTCGCAGATCATCTGGAGCTGGGGTTCCTCCCGAAAAATCAGCAGTTAATCCGTATGGTACGTGAACTTCCAGAAGGCGTGGAAAAGCGGCGGGTGGAAGACATCAGTGTCCGTAACCAGGCTGCCGAGCTTTTAAAGAGCGATCGTTTCACGCAGGAACTGTTCGTCAAGCTGGAAGAATACCTTGTTGCCATCGATCAGTCTATCAGTGATATTATTGATGGGGACTGATTTGAAGTGACAGTACTTCAAGCAGCTGGTGCAGTGAGCGGTGCAAACTCTTCGACCAGTTTACGGGCACTCAACAGTCCGTCCACAGCAGCAGAGACAATCCCCCCTGCATAGCCTGCGCCTTCACCTACTGGATAGAGCCCGTGGAAGCCCGGTGCCTGACAGCTATCGCGTTCCCGATCGATGCGGACCGGGGAACTGCCTCGCATCTCCGGGCCAACCAGAACCGCATTCTTGAGAAACAAACCGCGCCATTTCTGATCCATCACGGGCAGGCCGTTCTCAATCTGAGCCAGGACGAGTGGAGGAAGGACCTGATGCAGATCTGTTGTGACGACGCCTCTGTGATACGTTCCCGTGTATTGAAAACCAGCATCAGTTTTTCGATGATTCAGAAAATCGCCGGCACGTTGAATCGGGCAGTAGTAGTTTTGCTGTCCCAGTTCATAGGCGATCCTTTCGTACCTGCGCTGCAGTTCGACGCCGGCCAGGGGATGATCACTGCCGAATTCTTCGGGGTAAATGGTGGTCATGATCCCACTGTTGGCATAGCCGGTATCGTGTCTGGAATTACTCATACCGTTCGTACAAAACATGCCGGGCTCTGAAACACTGGGCATCACAATTCCCCCGGCACACATGCAGAACGTATACAGATCACGTTTGCCTTTTGTGATCATGGTGTAGTCTGCTGCCCCCAGGAGATCCAGGTACTCCTCTCGGCCGTATTTGTGTGCGTTAACCTGTTCCTGGGGCTGCTCAATGCGCAGCCCGAGTTGAAATGCTTTGCGGAACATGGGAACGCCCAGATCGTAGAGCATCTGGTACGTGTCGCGGGCGCTGTGACCAATGCCCAGAATCACCTGTGTCGTTTTGATATACCCGGAAGAAGTCATGATGCCCTGCACCTGGCCATCCTGTACGTCTATGCCTTCCAGCCGACATTCGAAACGGAACTCACCCCCCAGGGCATCGATCTTACGGCGGAAATTGCGACAGATCATGGGGAGCTTGTTGCTTCCCAGGTGCGGGCGGTGTTCATAGACAATTGAGTGTCGCGCACCACATTCGACGAACCGTTCCAGTACCCATTGCACGTCTGGCCCGCTCAAACGACAGGTCAGTTTCCCATCACTGAAACAGCCCGCGCCTCCTTCGCCGAAGAGATAGTTATTTTCATTCTGGAAATCAGCTCCTTTGTCAAAGCGTCTGATTTCAGGAACGCGTTCCTTGACGGGAAAACCGCGTTCAATGATCAGCGGTCGATATCCCTTCAGTGCCAGATAGTAGCCGGCCAGCAATCCTGCCGGGCCTGAACCCACCACAACCGGTCGTTCTTCCAGCGGGCTGCCGCCACACTCCGGATCATAAAAGGTGTTTTCTGTAAAAGGCTGGATGGATAAATCTTCGCGGAGATTTTTCAGCAGGCGTGCTTCATCATGCACATTGACTTCTGCAGAATACACAAAGCGCAGGTCCTGACGCGAACGGGCATCCAGACTCTTTCTAAGAATTCGAAAGCTCTGGAGCTCATCAGCGCTGACTCCCAGTTTCAAAACCAGCTCGTGAGCCAGTTCTTCCTCCGGAATTTCAACGGGAAGACGAAGATTGGTAACTTTGAGTGACATAGAGCAATAACCAGAATCGAACAGGCGCGACACATGACTTGAGATTGCCTTGAGCAATTCGACATGTTATACCGCTCTGGTAAGCGAATGCAATTTTGTCACTTTGAAACCAGCAGAAAAGGGGAAAATACTTTGACCTGTTTCCAGTTCTGCGGTGTTCAGGCAGCTTTTTTCAAGGGTATTAAGTCACCAGCCAGAGAAACCTTTTCGGTAAATACCAGTTTCGCCTTACGATCGAGTTCCTCCATTTTTTCCTGGACCAGCTCTGTATAATACCTCAATTCTTCCCGAGTGAGGTCTTCCGGGACATGAATCGGATGTCCGACCAGGAAATAGATTTTGGAGAATGGTTTGGGAATCCAGATGCTGGTCCAACTGCCTTTAAATTCCCAGTAGCGAGTGGCGGTAAATGCTGTGGGAACAACAGAACGCCCGGAATGCGAAGCCAGGAAGATAATCCCCGGCTTCATCTTATGGTGCGGGCCTCTTGGTCCATCAGGAGTAATCACAACATGTTTGCCTTCTGCCTGCTTGAGCAGTTTCTTGACTGCGGAAGCTCCACCGCGTGAGGTGGAGCCACGAATTGCTCCCAGCCCAGCCGCTTTGAGCATCTCCTCGATTGTATCCGCATCCCGGTGCTGGCTGATCAAGGCAACCGTCTGGTGGCCACTGGCTCCAAAAATGGGAGCGACGACGGAATCGTGCCAGACACTGTACAGAAAGCGTTCTGATCCCGTCTCAGCAAAGGGACAACGTGCCAGGCTGTCGTCTACGAATTCGAAACGCGTTGTTTTCGTAATCATACGAAGAATGAAGACGATCAGTTTATTAACGAGGCTCAACAGAGCGGGACTCTGAATTTTCAATCGATTACTCCTGCAGGATCATGATCAGGCTGGCGGCAGCTGAGCGAATTGTAATGATGTTCGCTTCTGCGCAAATCCCAATTCTTTACCGGGGCAATGTTTCCCTTTTTTCGGATGTCTAATTGATGCAAATTGCCTATTTTTAATGGTTTTGTAAATGACAAATGCCTCAGGAGTCTTCATCAAGCGGAATCCCCAGTGCTTCGATGCGGCGGTAGAGTTTTGCCCTGGTCAATCCGAGCAGCCTGGCGGCTTCAGTCCGGTTTTGTTTTGCCTGTTCCAAAGCCTGCAGAATCTGCTCGGTTTCCACCTGTTGCAGTGTCTGCTCCAGTGGTTTAATCAGCGGGGGCAGGGCGGGACCCAGGGAGCGTGCATCCATCCCGGACATCAGACGCAGGGGAAGTGAGTCCCGGGTAATGACCGTTTCGGTTGTTGCCTGGAAAGCTGCCTGAATGATTTGTGACAATTCATCCAGATTGGCTGGCCAATAATAATCGTGGAACAGAGACAGCACACCCGGGGCAAAACCACTGACCTGTTTCTGCTGATAGCGGTTTTCATTTTCCAGATAATGTTGAGCCAGCAGTTCGAGGTCTTCTTTCCGCTCGCGAAGGGAGGGGATATGAATCTGTAGAGTGGTAATCAGATAGTAAAAATCAGGTAGCAGTTTTTCCTGTTCAAATAGTTCATTTAAAGAACAGGAGCAGGCCGTCATCAGGCGAACGGTTTCCATTTGTCTCTGTGGTTGAATATTTTCGAGAATGATTTCCTGAACATCGCGTGAGAGGTGATCGATTTGTGCCAGATACAGGACGCCCGGTTCGAGGGGCATCGATTCATCCAGATCTTTCTCGAAGATTTTTTTGACAGTCTGTTTCAGTTCCCGGGGCGGGAGTTTCTGGCAGTTGAGAGGTACAAAAATTTTACGCCGCTGTTCACTTTCAAAATGCAGCGCGCGCGCCAGATGTTCTTTTCCGGTACCTGGCTCTCCCTGGAAATGGACCGGTTCTCGGCTATGGGCCGCCAGTTCGAGTTGCCTCAGAACCCTCTGCATGACTGCATTTCTGGCAATGACTGTCGAAAACCGGAACCGGTTTCTGAGCGAGAGCCTGAGTGCAGCTAGTTCAACGTGCAGTTGTTGTGCTGCGCTCGCCGAGGGCAGTTTATGTGGCTCCTCGATACGATCGATAATGCCGAGCACCAGACGCGTTCGGTTCTGCTCATCGACAAGGGGAGTATATCGGACTACACAGGGAATCGTTTTTCCACTGCGGGTGAGCAGGAAACGGGGTACCTCGCTACGGGTGCCCTGAAAGACCTCTGGAGGTGGGCAGAGTAGATTACAGACTGATTCACATTCTTCAGGGTCGGTATCAACTGCGTAGTCACAGGTCTGCCCCAATATCTCCTCAGCAGGCCATCCCAGAACCTGCTCACACCCCTGATTGAAAAACACCACCGTGCGGGACGCATCAAGCAGAAAGAGGGGGGTCTGGAGTGAATTCAGACGAGAGTCCAGACGGGTACGGCGTCCTGCGCTGCGGTTCATGCTATCCGCCTCCTCCGTTTTCAACCAGTTGGCAACAATCGAAATCTGAAGACACTGCAGGTAAGTGCGTCCAGGTTACTGAAAGCGATTTACCTTTGTACGCGTCCGGAACCTCCGCCCCGCATCAGGGCTTCGATTTCCGCCCGGGTGGAATAATTGAAATCACCCTGAATACTGTGTTTGAGACAGCTGGCTGCGACGGCATAGCGGATTGCCGTTTCCGGTGAAGCCAGTTCTGGCGTATTGAGTGCGAAAATCAGTGCGCCGGCAAACGAATCGCCGGCTCCGACGCGATCGACAATATTCCGGATTTCATAACTGGAATAATTGCCTTGTGCATCACTGGGGGCGAACGCAGCCTTCTGTTGCCCCTGATCGTAAAGCATGGCGCCCCAGTTGTTATGGCTGGCCGAGATACTTTCCCGCAAAGTAATCGCCACCTGTTTCACATTGGGGTACTGCGTTGTGATCTGTTTCGCCACTGAGACATACCCTTCAATGTTTAAAGATCCCGATTCTACATCGGTCTCAGGAGCTCTGATGCCCAGGGACAGATCCGCATCTTCTTCATTGGCGATCACGACGTCGATGTAGGGGACCAGTGACTGCATAGTGGCTTTTGCCAGATCGGCCGGTGCAGTACCTGGTTTCCAGTTCCAGAGTTTCTTGCGAAAATTCAAATCGCAAGAGACAGTGATATCCCGCTGACGGGCTTCCTGCAAGGCTCGCTCTGTCAATCGCGCAGCTGATTCACTGATGGCGGGGGTAATCCCTGTGATATGAAACCAGGTTGCCCCCTCGAATACCTGGTCCCAGTCAAAAGTTTCCGGGGTGGCCTGAGCAATAGAACTGTATTCGCGATCATAAGTGACTGTGCCTCCCCGTTGATTCGCGCCGGTTTCCACAAAGTAGATACCGAAACGGCCCTGGGGAGTTCTCTGGATCAGACTCGAATCAACGCCCAGTTTTTGCATTTCCTGAACCAGGGCGTCCGTGATGGGATTATCAGGAGATGCAGTAGCGAAAGCAGAGACTCCCCCCTGAAAAGCAACGGAGACTGCGACATTCAGTTCACCCCCACCAAAGGTTGACTCCAGCAGTCCGGGAATTGACTGTCTGACACGCAAATGACTCTGAGGCGCCAGCCTCAACATAACCTCACCTAAAGTAACAACTCGCACGGTACACCTTTGCCAGTATTGTGATTGAGAGAAACGGAGAGCACAACTCGTTCAGCTTACCCTGCCCGTTCAAATCATGCCAGCTTGTCCGATAAACTTGAGCGGACGGCTCTGGATCGGTAACAGGGCAGGCGTGAAAGGAATCATTTAAATCATGGTTCAGAGTTGAAGTTGATTCTTGATTTATTTTTAAAAATATGACATGGTGTGCCAGACAGTTGTCATACCCCTGTTTTAGAATCATTTCATAAATCGAACCCGATCTTTTTGCAGAATACAGGTGGCGGCAGTTTCGTCTAGCCCGTTCAGGGACAGAGATGGAGATGGACGGGGTTGCCTGCATGGAACTGCCGCCCCGCTGTTTTTGTGCATATTTGTCCCCTCATTCGCTTGTCAAAGTATCTGGACAAACCTTTCTTTCCATATGCAATTCCTGATGCGTTAAGGAGGCTTTTGCCTGATATACGCAATTATTTCATCTGATCCACTTCGAGCGTTTTGACATAGAAACCTGGCAAAAATAGATTGCTGCTTTAATTCAATGCTGAACCTGGAAAGCGAGCAAATGGAGCCAAATGAAACGGAAGTGGTCTGTCCGGCCTGCGAAAGAAAAATCGAATTCAATTATGGAATGAATGAAACAGGCGGACTGACATCAATGGAATTTCAGTCCCGGCGATTAGGCTGTTCTATCGAATGCCCCCACTGTAGTCATGTCTTTGTCTACAAAGTCGAACCTGACGACAACTAAAACTGACAAGCCTGCCTGTTATCCCACCTGGAAATTGATCATCATCTTCAAGCTGAAGATGATCGTGCCGATCACACAACAGTAGCATGCGATGAGCATGCCTCGATGCGGGGTTTGTCTGTACCGTATCATTGGTTGAGCAAAGCAGATCAGAATTAACAGTCTTAGACAAACGAATGCCGTCAGCGCAGAGGATACTGCTACGACGATTGCCAGCCCCAGATAGCCTGCATGCAGTGTGGCCATGGTGCCCGTCATGGAGGGCTGATGGATTTCGAGCAGCAGCAGCAACGTCTGCCATTTGAGTCGGAAGACCGTCAGTCCGGGAAAACCAGCCAGAGTCAACAGCAGGACCGCCGCACCGATTCCAGTCAGTCGCTGATCAGCAAAGATACCCCGTAACTGGTCAGGAGTTCGGATCTTAATACGCTGTTGTGTCAGTCCGTCTACAAGAAAAGCGAGACCGGCAACAGTCAGGCAGGAGAACAGCAGCTCCGGAGCATATTCCAGGATCGTTTGCTGTATGGAACCTGATTCTGGATTTCCGGTTTCATGTCTCCACCTCCAGCAGACAGCAGACAGCAGGGCAACAAACACGCCTGTGATTTGAATGATCAGCAACCCGAAAATACCACGCAGCTGATTTTCAACGAGCAGCAGTCCGGAAGATACGGTCAGAATGATCAGGGAACTGTAATAGAAAATCTGTTCGAGTTCCGCTGAATGAATGACTCCAATCTGACTGGCAAACAGAATCAGAAAACTGAGTCCGGCTAACAGGGGGATCAGTGTCGCCATGATGAAAATCCAGCAGGGGGATTCTGCCTGCTGGTCTTTCAGTCGGAAGTGGATGGGGATTGCTCCCATGCGAAATACGCATCCCATCAGAATGAGCAGGACACCCAGTGCCGGTATCGAATGATTGCGTCCTGCACCTGGTTTAGATGAGACCGAATCGAGATAAGTATGGATCTCCTGCAGGCTGGTGGAACCCACGGCAGCAATTAGCAGGACGGTGCCAGAGAGCAGGACCAGTGTTAAGGGAAGAGACGTTTTCAATATCAGGCGGGTGGCATCGATTCTAGCAAGCGGACACAGCTGAGACAGCGTCAAGCCGCAGTTCAACAGCAGGATCAATTCAAATCCAATGGTAAGAATAAGCAGATCATTGAACATGGATGATGAGATCGATCATGAAAAATGCTTCAATCAGTTGAGTTCATTGTCAGCAGAACTTTTCCGGAAATCCCCTGCTGTTCCGCTGTCGTTACTGCTTCTTTGATCTGAGCCAGTGGAAAGCGGGCACTGATCTCAGTAGACAGAATCCCCCGTCGAATCAGTCCGGTTAGTTTTGAGACGAGTCTGATTTTTGACGGTAGTGACAGGCTCTCCATATGTCGGGCCAGCCAGAACCCTTCGACGCTGGCGCCGTTGCGAATCAGTTCACGTGAAAAGAACCCGAGAGGTGCTTCATCCAGCGAACCAAACAGGATCAGTCTGGAACGCTCACCCAGAACTTTGATCAGGGCTGATGCGGTTTTGCCTCCTACGGGATCAATGGCAAAGCGGACACTCTGTTTTCCAAGTACTTTTCGAATTTTCTCGATGAGAATCCGTTCATCGTCGTGTGCCGCATTAAAGACGACGACATGCTCCGCACCCAATGCTTTCAATTCTTCGGTCTGGTCATGCCTGCGAACGACATTGAGCGTCGGAAAGCCGTACTGCTGTCCCAGGCGAATCATCATTTTGCCCACCGCTGATGCGGCTGCTGTCTGGATCAACCATGCTCCGGGGGGAATCTTGAGAACCTGCCTGGCCAGAACATAGGCCGTGGCTGGATTCACAAAAAATGTTGCCGCCTGGTCCAGTGTTAATTTACCAGAGACAGGGATCACAAACTGACTGGAGACGGCGACTTTTTCTGCCCAGTTTCCGGTCTGGCGATTCAGCACGACCACTCGTTTCCCCTGGAGCAGTTTCCCTCGCAGGCCGCCTCCACTGGACTCAATGATACCGACGCCTTCAAAGCCCGGGACCGAGGGTAGGGCGGGACGAGTGGAATAGCCGCCTCTGATATTCAGTAAATCAGAGGGATTGACCGGGCTGGCCAGCATTCGCACCAGTACTTCACCGGCTTGGGCAACCGGTTCTTCTGTCTCACAAACTTTGAGCACATCTGCCGGCTCTCCAAATTGCTCAAAGCGAATCACGCGCATGTATTGTTCTTCCACTATCAGAAAAAATCACTGCAGAGAAAGTTTAACAGGTCGAACTCAATTCAATCAAGCTGTTGCACAGCCTCCGACCTGATTTGGTCCGAACAAAAAACAATCCTTGTCACGAAGAAAGTGACAAGGATTGCTGCGGATCTTCAAAATCGAATCAACCTGGGATTCAGCAGTAACAGAATCATCAGTTCTGTTTGGTAGTGCTGAATTTTGAAACGCCGGAAGCGGTCTGTGTTGGCCGTGCGGCGGGTTTCTGAGCGGTTCCCTGTGGCTCGGGAGTGCTGGAGCGTTTCCAGTTGTCGGTTGACCAGTGCGGATAGTACTGCACGACGCTGCTGCCCAGGTCACTCAGAATTTCATGAAACTTTTTGGTGGTCATGTTCTGATTGGGGATCACCCGTTGCAGGACAAACCGACGGTTGCTGGAGATATAAGCGAAGAATTTTCCGTTCCCCATGCGGTCGTTGTCTGACAGCAGACGCAGCATGGCGGTCCGGGGGACATCGGCTGCACTGCGGGGCAGGGGATCCAGCCAGGCCATGACCCAGACCCATTCGCCATTCTCACTGAGAACAGCAGACATGGAGAGTTCCCATTCTTCTTTGTTTTGATTTGCTTTGAACTGAAAGTCGTAGCGTTTCTTATTCTTGCTGACTTTCAGGCCCATGGCTTTCAGCAAATTGCCCAGCTGGTCTTCGGAGATCTGTCCAGGCAGTTTTTCTCCGCTTGTTTTTGCCGCTGCTGGTGCTGAGGAAGCAGCGGGCTGCTGAGCATGCACGCCGGCTCCCAGAATTGCCATGATTGAGATCACGGCCAGAAAACAGCCCACGACGATCCATCCGCGTAACGTGATTTTCATTTTGAAGACACTCCTTTGTCACTTCATTGCCCTGTTGTTAACGCATGTCAACCTGCGTTCCATCTACAGGCTGACGGGGGACTGCCCGGCAGCGCCGATGACAGCCAGCGGGATATTCTTGTCCCTGACGTCGAAACCATGGTTCGCATCGGCAGTTTCTGCCGAATTGAGTTAATTTAGATCAAATAACCCTTTCAGGCAGATCTGGGACCACGTTTCGAACTGATCTAACTCTTGTAACAGTTTTTCCGGTGAGTCAAACCCTGTCTCTATAATCGACTCTTCACGGGGTAGAACTTTGGGCAACTCCAGGTCAAAAATGTGAACTATTCCCAAGTGGACCTTTCCGACCTCGGTTTCGTCGTCATTAATCAGCCCGACGCACTGCTCAGTGTAAGCCGTTTCCATGGCCACTTCTTCGTCGATTTCCCGCTGCATTCCCTCCCGGTAAGTCGAACCGGCCTTGGCGTCATCTTCCAGGGAAATATGACCGCCGATGCCAATGGACCGTTTACTGTGCAGGCGTTGTTCACCCCCTTTGGACCCACGGGTGTAATAGAAGATTTTGCCTTCGTGGCGGAAAATACAATAGGGAATCAGCTGTTTGAAGCTGGGGTCTTCCTCGACAGTGTCGCGGGGGCGGAAGCTGATGTAGTTCGGATCAAACAGGGTTTTCAGGTACGGTTCGACCTGATCATTGAAACCCTGGAAATGCCCTACCTCGTGAAAGAGAAGTGTAGGGACGACCATAACGTGTTCCACTTGTTGTTCCGTATCTGACATTGCTGATCCTTCTATGCTTTGTGGACAGGTTGATTTGAGATTCGACGAGTTATGAAACTGAGCGCCCCAGCAGCTCGCAGACTTTATCACCAATTTCCGGAGAACGCATGAGTGTTTCACCGACCAGAATTCCACGGACTCCCGCCTCCTGCAATCGCAGGACATCGTCCCGGTTGCGAATGCCGCTCTCACTGATCAGCAGGCATCCCTCCGGCAGGCGGGGGCTTAATTCGATGGAGTGGTCCAGACTGGTTACGAATGTTTTCAGGTTGCGATTGTTGATTCCCAGCATGGGTGGGTTGAGTTTCAGGACCCGTTCCAGATTGTCGGGCTCGTAAATTTCGACCAGGGCCTGCATGCCGAGTTCTCCGGCGTAACCATACAGATCCTGCAACTGTGTATCATCCAGGCACTCGGCGATCAGGAGCACACAATCGGCACCGGCGGACCGGGCTTCCAGGATCTGGTAACGGTCAATAATGAAATCTTTCCGCAGGACGGGAATCGAAACTCCTGCCCGGACTGCTTTCAGGAAATCCAGATGTCCCTGGAAATATTTTTCATCGGTCAGCACACTGAGACAGGCGGCTCCATTACGTTCATATGTCTGGGCGATCTCCACCGGATGAAAATCATCACGAATGATCCCCGCTGAGGGAGAGGCTTTTTTTACCTCGGCGATCATACCCACAGGCCCGTGAGAGCGGAGTGACTCCACAAAGTCGCGTACCGGAGGTGCTGCTGACAGCTGTTCTGTCAGCGCTTCGACGGGTACGCGAGATTTTGCCTGGCTGATTTCACCCAGTTTGTAGTGAATGATTTCTTCGAGAATATTGTTCACAGGTCGCTTTCAAACCCATAGTCTGTCAATTTAAAAGTGATCTTTATTTCTCGTAGCATAACTCCCTGGCTGCCGAAGTACCACAGAGTTGGCAAAAGCGATTCTGATTCCACTTGTATTTACAGTTGCGGATCACCACGATGGTCTCATGCCCGGATTATTCCCACTGAATTCCAGCGAACCAGGAGCTTCCCGTTGGTTCCCCTAGTGTTACAACTTTTACTCTTACTGCTGACTTTGCTGAGCATTCGTTACTGGATCCTCATTCTCAAGGCTCACAGCCTGAAACCGGTCTTCGAGTTGAACCCCGACCGGGCAACTTCCGAGCTGTCTCCTCCGGTTCTCCTGGCATTGCTCTGGGTGACGTATCAGTTGGTCGCTTCGCTGAACCAGCCACAAGTCTCTGCTTTAAAGCTCAGCCAGATTATCCAGTCCTGTTTGATTCTGCTGGCTCTGACCGGCACCCTGCTGTTGATCCTGACGGTTGTGAGCTGGAAGTCACTGCCTCAACTCGGCTTCCGTTTGGATCAGCTACGTACACAGTTCCGGGATGGATCGCTCGGATTTCTGCTGGTCCTGATCCCGGTCATCCTTCTACTTCTGGCCACTTATCCCTTTCGCTCTGAAGAGACTCTGCACCCTCTGTTGCAGTTGTTACGATCCGATCCCGGATATGCGACCATTGGCTGGATTTTTCTCTCGGCTATCGTGGTGGCCCCCCTGTTTGAAGAGCTGGTCTATCGTGTGCTGTTGCAGAGCTGGCTCGAAGGGTTTCTTACTCCACTACAGGCGATCGTTGTCAGCTCCCTGGTTTTCAGTGTGGTGCATGGTTTTCCGGATGCGATTCCACTGTTTCCGCTCGCTTTACTGTTAGGCGCACTCTATTACTATAGGCGGAGTTACATTGCCAATGTGGTGACACATGCACTGTTTAATGCCATCAACTTCGCACTGGCCCTCGCCGGGGATCAGCCGCCCGGCTGACGAATCAGATTGGGTTTCAACGCGGCACTGATGATGTGGACATGTGTTTTGGGGTTCACCTGGTTTTCAAAAGTCGCTATTCTTCCCGCCTCTCTCTCAAACCTCCCTTCCCTTCGGAGACCTCCGAAATGAAAACCCCACTCCTCCGTCCAGGAGCCTGTTTCTGTCTATGCGCCTGTCTGTGTCTGTCCTGTGCGACCATGAAATCCAAAATGGATCTGGTTTATTCAGGAAAAGTGACCGGTGCGCTGTCCCAACAACTGGTGGATGCCTATGCAGAATCGCTTCAGGATCCGGTGGCAGCTCAACAGACCGAAGAGTCTACGAACTGGAAAGTGTTGTATGCGACGAACCGTTCGGAAGAACGAAATCCGGAGGGAATGATTGGTTATGCCAATGAATTTGGCAGTAGCCTGCAGTATGGAACCGGAAAGATTCAGATTTCACGCAAGAACCATAGCGATCTGAAGTCAAAAGTCATTCAGACAATCTGGCAGGGTTCGCCGTCCCCGGAAGGGCAGGTTGAGATCAATAGTCTCGCGGCAATCCCCGAGGTCAATTTCTTTGAAGATTTGAATGAGATGATTGCCCGCTCTCCTCAGAAAGATGTGCTGCTGTTCGTGCATGGGTTTAATGTCAATTTCCCCAGTGCGGTAAAACGCGCCGCTCAAATTGCCAATGAATTACCCTTCAACGGGGCCGTGGTCTGTTACAGCTGGCCTTCACAGGGGGGCGTAGAGAAATACCTGCTGGATGGTCAGGTGGCCCAGGCCAGCGTGGATCCGATGACTCAATTTCTGGAATCACTGGTGAAATCGGTTCCGCCGGGTACAAAAATCAATATCGTTGTTCACAGCATGGGGAACCGTGTGGTGATGCGGGCCATGAATCGGCTGCCGGATGCTTTTGCAGAGAGTAAGCCTTTCCAAAACATCGTACTGGCGGCCCCGGATGTGGGAGTTTCTGAATTTCGGAAACTGGCTCCCGCTATCATCGCCCAGTCTCAGCGTGTGACTCTCTATTCCGGATCAGGGGATATGGCTCTGGCAGCTTCTCAAGCGGTGAACCAGGAACGAAGAGCTGGCGACTCGCGTGAGCCTCTCATTATGGAAGGTGTCGAAACGATTGACGTTTCAGCCGTCGACACGAGTTTCATGAGCCATTCCTATTATGGCAGCAACCGTGCTGTGCTGAGCGATCTGTTTGCGCTGCTGAAACAGAACAGTTCGGCAACAGATCGTAACTGGCTGGTCTCCAAAGATTATGAGGGCAAACACTACTGGGCATTTGAGAAAGAACCGCCGGAGATTAAAAAAGTCAGGACTGCCGGTCTCTGAGTCATTGTGGTTTGGGTATGATAGATCGTGTCAGCTGTACTCCCTTGTGAGAGGGGACTTTTGACAACTGATTTCATAATCCTGGAGCCATCATGATGAAGAGCAATACCACCCGTTTCTCCGATCGCGTGGAAAACTATGTCAAATACCGCCCCGGTTATCCCACAGAAGTGCTGGACTGTTTAAAGTCACGCTGTGGCCTTACGCAGGAATCTCTGATTGCTGATATCGGTTCCGGTACCGGGATTTCTACCCGGCTGTTTCTGGAGAATCAGAATCCGGTGTATGGAGTGGAGCCGAATGCAGAAATGCGGGCAGCGGGGGAGACGCTTCTGAAATCTTTCCCCCGATTTCATAGTGTCAATGGAACCGCAGAAGAGACTGGTCTGCCCGCAGATACATTCGATTTTGTCGTTGCCAGTCAGGCGTTTCACTGGTTTGATCAGACAAGGGCCCGGCAAGAGTTTCAGAGGATTCTGAAGCCAGGGGGTTGGGTGGTGCTGATCTGGAATGAACGCAAAACGGACTCTACCCCTTTCCTGAAGGCATATGAAAAACTATTGCTGGATTATGCCACCGATTATCAAGAGGTGAATCACACTCGCATTACCGCTGACGATTTTCAAAAATTCTTCGCTCCTTCTCCGGTAGAACAACTGACGTTCTCAAATGAACAGATATTTGATTTGCCAGCACTAACAGGCAGGCTACTTTCTTCTTCCTACTGTCCTAATGTGGGAGATCCAGGATATGAGGAAATCATGGCCCGACTGGAGCGGATTTTTACGGAGAATCAGTCAGCGAGTACGGTCTGTTTTGAATACGACACCAACGTCTATCTGGGGATGCTGAAATCGTGAAGCGGGGATGCTGAAACAGGCGATGTTCAGCGCATAAAGAAAGCCCTTAAGAAGGCGGTGAATTGTGGACGGAAGATCGTAGATTATACACTTCACAGAAACTGATCAGCGTGCTGGGTCAGAACTCGCAAATCAGGGGGACCTTCTGGATAATGTCCGTCCAGACCAGATTCCTTCTTAAGGGCCAGGCTGGGTTTAGAAAGTTGAAGACAATTCCGGGGTTCATAAGAACCAGAAACTCCGTTTCACGGATGTCGAACCACTTTCTGAAAGTGATATACTGCATCTGGCGTACCACTGTGTTGGGAATTGAGGCTTTTTCTGGAAATAAGCAAGAGAAAGTCGAAATAAGGTGTGGTTTGCTGGAAGATGGTCCCATTTTCGTCGTTTGTATTTAAGACAATCGTCCATAAAGTATCTATTTTATCTGATTTCGACACCCAGACTTGAAATTTCGGCGCCGAAATGCTTTGATATTTCCAGCAGATTTCATTCAGCGCCGAAAGTTTCGGCGCTAAAAACTGGTTCGACACATAAATCGACATTGATGCCGAACCCGCACACCTCTGTTGGAAATCGCTCAATATGAAAAAACAAGGCTTCAAAGAACGCGCGATCCTCTTCACCTGTGGCATTCTGGCCGTAGTCTACAGTGTGATCGTTCTGGGGTTCGTGACCACCAGCCCCGACCTTCGCCTCCGCGCCATGCTGGATAGTGTCCAGACAGATCCGGGTGAGGAGGGGCCTGTCGGCATCGAAATCAAAGCGACTCCGAATATTGAGAAGGAAGGTGCCTTTTCTCCGCCAAAACCGGGGGACATCCTGACGAAGATCGGCGAATATCCGATTCGCACGTTCCTTGATTATTCTCAGGTACTGAGCAAATTGCGAAATATGGGATTACCGCCAGGGGGGCGACTACAGCCCAAAGCGGATCCAACCGAACACGATGTCCCTTTCATGGTTGAGATCGAAAATGATCGCTATATCAAAGTCGAATTTTACAGCAGGGGTGAGAGTGAGTCCGGCTCACCAACCTATACGCTGAAGTCGGCCTGGGTGCAGATTCAGGCGATACCGTCGGGTGATGTGGCGATTTCTCTGCTCTGGTTCTCTCTGGAACTGGTGATCCTGGCGATTGGTGCTTTCGCGTACTGGATGCGTCCTTTTGACCGTACGACCCGCATCTTCTTTGTCATGGGGATCATTACTCTCGTCGCTTTCATCGGCGGTTATAACTGGTGGATCATTGCCGGTACGTTAATGCTGAATATACCGTTTGTAGTTGCCGCGGTTCTGGTTCCGGCGATCACGCTGCAGTTCTTCATTACTTATCCACGGTCAATTCCCTGGCTGGCACAATATCCTGTCAGTCTGTTACGTGCGATCTACTCGATTCCCGTCGCGACATTCACGTTGATCCTGGCCTGTCTGATATATCTTCGCCTCACCTCACATATCAGTGCCGGATCTGTGGAACTGGTGAATCAGAGTTATTCCTCACTGGTATTTCAGGTCGTCTCAGTCCTTCGCTGGGCTGTTTACAGTTATATCAGCGTGGCAGGTATCTATTACCTGCTGACACTGGCGGCACTTTTGAATAACTACTTCAAGAGCCAGAATCCCTATGAACGCAATCAGCTCAAGTGGATCGCCCTGGCCGGTTTGATCTCCATCATTCCGGTGGGTTACTCGCTCTACCTGGCGGAATTCAACCGGACACAGTTTGCGCTGGGGGGAGCAGGGATTCCGATGTTCCTCGCCAGCGTCTCCTTCATGGCTGCATTCGTCGTGGGGATCATTCGATATCGTCTGATGCTGATCGACCAGATTATCAGTCGGGGGATGTTGTTCTATGTCGTCAGTGCCGGCATTTCGATTCTGTATGCGACTGTGATTTCACTGGGATCGTTATACGGGACGCTGCTGAACCGGACGCCCAGTACCAATCAGGCCGTGTCCGTGTTCCTGGTGATGCTGTTCGCCATTTCGCTGCTGCTCTGGTCCCGCGACCGTGTACAGCGCCTCATCGACCGTCGTTTTTTCCGTCAGAAATATCAGCTCGATAAAGCGCTGAAACGCATGAACCGTGCAGTTGGTCGACTGGGAGATCAACGTTCCATTGCCGACCGCATGCTGACTTCCTGTCGCGAAGTGCTCCAGGTGAAAAGTGCAGCCATCTATCTGCTCAATCCGGAACGGACTCAGTTCGACCTGTTGACCGGGTTCCATATTGAAAATTCTCCCTCGACCGTTCCCTGTAATCCTGAGTTACTGGAAGTGCTTGAAGGGGAACTCGCCTTCCAGCGCGTCGCAACCGGTCTGCTGAAGGAAGCTTCTCCTGCACAACAGTTGCTGCGTCTACTGGGGTATGACTTTATCTATAATCTCGAACTGGACGGTGAGTTTGCCGGTTTCGTGGCCCTCGGTCAGCGTACCGCCGGCAGTGCCTATTCTGCGGAAGACCTGACCTTCCTGAACGCGATGGGGCAGATCACCAGTATCGCCCTGCATAGTACGAAAATCCATCAGGACCTCAGACGTCTCAACGAAGAGATGCGCATCAAAGTCGAGAAGATTGACGATCAACGTCGACTGGTGGCAGTGCTGCAGTCGGAGTTAACCAGTTCACAGGAAATCGCTGAACGCAGCACACCGCATGATGTACAGCGTGGATTGATTAAAGGAAACAGCCCCGCGATTCGACAGGTGATGGAAACGGTACGGAAAGTGGCAAACTCCGAATCGACCGTGCTGATTCGTGGCGAGAGCGGGACCGGGAAAGAACTTCTGGCCCAGGCAGTTCATGAAAACAGTTCCCGTCACGAAAAGCCGCTGGTCCGTGTGAACTGCGCAGCCCTCTCTCCCAGTCTGCTGGAAAGTGAACTGTTCGGCCACGTTAAAGGGGCGTTCACCGGAGCGCATGAAGATCGCGTCGGTCGTTTTGAAATGGCCAACGGGGGAACTCTGTTCCTTGATGAAATTGGGGATATTTCACTCGATACCCAGGTGAAACTGTTGCGGGTTCTGCAGGAACGTGCCTTTGAGCGGGTAGGCGGTTCGGAGACCCTGCATGTCGACGTGCGGCTGATTACCGCGACACACCAGAATCTGGAGCAACGGATTGCCGAAGGACTGTTTCGCGAAGATTTGTACTATCGTCTCAATGTGATCAGCATCACGCTGCCTCCCCTCCGTGAGCGACGGGACGATATTTTTGAACTGGCATTCTACTTCCTGAAACGGACTGCCCATCGACTGGGGAAACGCATCTCTCATATCGACCCCGATGCAATTGAAGCGCTGGAGCGGGCAGACTGGCCCGGCAATATCCGACAGCTGGAAAACGTCATCGAGCGGGCGGTCGTTCTGGCGGAAGAGGAAGTGATTACCCTGAAGGATCTGCCAGCTGATCTCATCAATGGACCAAAGCGACTGCCGGTCCGTGTCATCGAAACCAAACAGGTTCGTTCCGATCAGTCCCGCCGGTTGCCTCTGTCTGATGTGGAAGTCATTTCGTTCCCGGGCACAGAAAGCCAGGTGGACTCGAAACTCTCTGAGCCGGAGCAGCTCAAACTGGCGCTGGCGGAGTGTCATGGCAATAAAGCACAGGCTGCCCGCATGCTGGGCATGCCCCGCAGTACGTATTACAGCAAGCTGAAAAAATACGGCATCGGTTGAGAGAGTTCGATCGAGAGGCTATGCAGTCACGCGGCGCAAGACAAACTCGCGTTCAAACGGGCCGTCTGTGAATTCAATACTCACACCAAGCTTTCTGTTAAATTCATCTGGTGGGTAATAAAACGTGATATCGCGAATTTGAACATGGGGATTTGCTTTTATTTTTCCCCGGGGGTTCAGAGCCATGGAGAATGTGTCTCCTTCCCGTCGGATGAAAACCCGTTTGGGAAAAAGTAAAGAGTGAAACCTCAGTTTATGGCAGAGTTGTTTGTAAGCAGCTTCAGAAACCTGAATTGGCGGTAGCGAAGTGATCCACCTGGGGTTTGATTCCACCTCTCCGCCAAATTCAGGCCGTAAGGGTTCCGGTCTGCTCCTGTTCTGCCAGACCAGATCCCAATGGGGGACCTCGAGATTCTCAACGGCTCCAGTAGATACCTGGTAGATCATTTCTTCAGTCCAGAAATTCAAAGGCAGAGGCAGGGCCAGGCCATTGTGAGGAAGATTCACCAGCAGGGGCATGATACGCGACGTGAGGCGACCGTAGGGAAGGTGGTCACGAAACAGGTAAACCACAGACAAAAAAACATCGTGGCCGTCGGTCAAACGATAGGGGATGGGATAGCCGCAGCTGTCCTTGTATTCATTTGTGATGCGTTCCGCGGTTTCGTCGATTAGCGGTTGACCTGTTTTCGTTCCTTTTAAAGCAAAGAGCCGGCTGGAAATCTCTACGAGGTGAGGTGGGCATTCTTTGAAGTAGTCCTCCTGCGAAAAGACATAGAGTGCAGGCAGATCCTCATTACCAGGTTTGAAGATCCCCGTGTTTGCCTGGACCAGGCTACCCCAGACGACAGTTCCCTCCATCAGGAGGTTGTCATAAGCTTTTTTGGCAGCGTAAGGCAGGACACTGTTTGAATGATAGTAAGAACGTGGACTTGCGACTGACTGAAACAGTTGCTGATTCTCACGCCATTGTTTCAGTTTTTCCTGACTCTCATTCAACAGCAGTGTCAGTGACATGTCTGTCAAATCTCCTTTCGGGGCTGCTCAGGGGATGATACAAGCCAGCTCTGTAACGCTGAGGGGGAACCGGTTGCATTCATCATGGAGCGACATTCATTTTGAAGTTTTCACCATAGCCTGACTCCTGGGTGTAGTCAACAGTTCAGTGTCTCTGGTGGCAGAGGAAATGGAATTACTGACTGTAGTTTGCGCTCTTCAGGCGGACGGCTCGGATCGACAAAAAAAGAAACTTAAATAAACAGGAAGCGATTTTCTCTGCTCCGGAGCGCCGTTAAGATGAGGGACCACGAATCGTTGATTGCTGCATTTTTTGTACTGACTCGCCCGGAGGATTCCCACCTGTGCCTTTTCCTGATTTGATCTCACGTCGAAGCCTGCTCGTTCTGCTGGCTGCACTCCCGCTGTTTTCCCTTTCCGCACTGGAAGCAGGAGAGGCAGGTTCAAAACAGAAAACCATTTTCATGCGATCCGGCTGGCAGACGGTTAATATAGGTGACATCGGCCATACCCCGGGAACTCTGCGTTACCTCGAGGAATACCTGCCTGACGTCAAAGTCAATTTATGGTTGCACCGGACGACAGATGAAGTGACCGCGATGCTCAAGGAGCGGTTTCCCAAAGTGAATATCGTGCAGGGGAAAATGAATGCGCGTGGCAAAGCCAATAATCCCGAGATGCAGAAAGCCTTCGATGAGAGCGACCTCTTTCTCTACAATTCCGGCATGCACTTCAATCAGTTCTGGCCCCCACCTCTCTACATCATCGAAGCCTGCACAGCAACGAATAAGCCGCTGGTGCTGTATGGTCAGTCTTTTGATGGTTTCGCCCCCGAAGATGAAGAGAAGATGAGCCAGATGCTCTCCCGGGCCGCTGCGATCTATACCCGGGATGTGGAATCCTTCTATTATCTGCGCAAAATCGGGGTGACCTCTCCTTCGCTGGCCTTTGGTCCGGATGGTTGTTTCGGGATTGATGTCCGCGATGATCAAAAAGCGAATGCCTGGCTCAAAGTCCACGACCTGAAGCCCAAAGAATTTATCACCGTCACGCTTCGCAGCAATACTCCCAAGCTGAAAGCTAAAAAGGGCACCGTGATGAATCCGACCAAACCAACGAAGGAAGATCTCGCGCAGAACGAACTCTGGACCCAAAAGCTGCGGGAGGTCATTATCGACTGGGTCCGCACCACCAGGAAGAAAGTGCTGCTGGCTCCCGAAGTCGACAAAGAAATCATTCATGCACAGAAGATGATTCTCGACAAGCTGCCCGAGGATGTAAAACCTTACGTGGTGAACCGGGATCCCTTCTGGAACGTAGACGAAGCGGCATCGGTCTATGCTCAGGCGATCGCTGTGGTTTCCATGGAACCGCATTCCTGTATCATCGCGCTGGCGATGGGAACGCCAGTCATGCACCTGGCCAGTGCCCGTCATGGACTCAAACGCTGGATGTTCCGCGACATTGGTCTGTCGGAATGGCTGTTCGATATCGACAATGATCCCGCATCGCAGATCACCCGGGCCCTGTTGAAAATCGATGCGAAGCCGGAACTGGCTCAGTCCAAAGTGGACCGAGCCATGCAGACGGTCAATACGCGATCGAAGGAAATGATGGGTGAGATCAAAGAGATTCTGGACCAGCAGTAGCCGGTCCGAATCTCTGATTTCCTCAGTCCTGTTTTTTGAGCTGCTGCTCAATCACCCGGGCTACTTCTTGACCCTGCGCGGTGTAACCGGCAGTGTTGTAGTGCACGTTGCCCGGCTTGGACCACCACTTTGCATGGTGCGGCTTGGTAAACGCATGCAGGTCATCGACGGCGATCTCGGGATAGTCTTTGAGGACTTTTAATGCGATCTGGTTGTACTTTGCGGCATCGCCGGCGATCCGCCCTGGCTCCCCTTCCGGTACCGGGGTGGTTGTCGCAAAGATCAGTTTCGCATTCGGTGCCAGTTTTTTGAGGTAAGCAATAATCGCCCGCAGATTCTTTTCATAGTCGGCTGGTGAAATGGCCTGTTTCCCGTTGACGCGATCCAGCTTTTTGCCGTTCATGTATTTCAGATCGTGCAGACCCACATTGAAATGGATCACATCCCACTTAAAATCCCAGTGATCTTTCAGGTCTTCCTGACCCATCGTGGTGTGCATGGTTTTCATCTTCTGGATAAACGAAGACGAATCGCCGCCGTTACAGTACAGGCGGTAAACGTTGGCCTTCCCTTTCAGGGCTTCCCGGGTTGCGTCGGTATAGGCGATGGAAATCGAATCTCCATAGAGCAGGACATTGGGCAGCTTGGGATTATTTTTGACAAACTGAAACGCAGGCCGCTTATTGAACCGGGGAGAGCGGACCAGTTTCTGCCAGGCTTCTTTCGCGTCCTGTTCTGCGAGGGCAGATTGTGAAAATGGAGCCAGGCAGAGGAGCAGCAACGGGATCAGTCTGAGCGTTTTCATAATGCATCTTTTCTTAAAACAATTGTCGTCTGGGCAGGAATATTTCAGTTACCATTGTGCCGAAAGTGGATGATCGGCGGCAAGTTGATTCTGACCGGTTTTTCTAAAAACAGGAAGCGTCTGCCGAAAGCATGATTTCAATCCCTTTTTGAGTTGGGGCGGGCGCTGGAAATCAATAGAATGAAGTTTCCTCTCACAACCAGGTCTATTCTTCAAGGGAGTGCTCAACATGAGATTCTGCTGTCTGTTAAGTCTGTTGTTGCTTTTTGGCTGTGCAAAATCCGAACCCACAACGCCGGCCCCGGTGGCCGAGCAGGGGGAAGCAGCTCCCATTCCCGATGAAAAACACGCCGACGAAGCACATGCCGGGGAACCACTGGCCGGGATGGGCATCATGGTGGGAGAACTCACTCCTTCCAGTGCGCTGGTACAGATCCGCCTGACTGAGACCGACAAGCTGGTCGATCGGGATGTCAAAGGAGCTCCGGGATTTGTCAAATTTACACTGCAACCCGTTTCCGGAAAAGAGGGGGGAGAAATCAAAGACAATCCCCAGGTGATTGAGGCGGTTGCCGATCATGATTTTATCACCCGGGCCTCCTTTACAGGACTGGCTCCTGGAACGAAGTATGAATGCAAAACCGAAATCGGCAAGACGGCAGAACATCTGCACGCGGGACCGGTGGCCCGGTTTGAGACGCTGCTCGGCCCCACACTGGCAGAGCCTGTGAACTTTGTCGTCGTGACCGGGATGAACTACGCCAAGTTTCATGGCGACAATCGGATCGACAAAAAGCAGCATCTGATTGAAAACAATACGAATCTCCCGCAGCCCTATTCCGGCCCCGATAAGGATCTGGGTTACCCGGCGCTGGAGACCATTCTGAAGCTCAAGCCCCTGTTTTTCATCGGTACCGGGGATAACGTTTACTACGACACACCCGATAATCCCCGCGCGAAAACCATTCCCGAAATGAGACAGAAGTGGCACGAGCAGTTCATTCAGCCCCGCTATCGTGACATGTTTGCCATGGTGCCGACGTACTGGGAAATTGACGATCACGATTACCGCATCGACGACGGCGACAATACCGGCGACCATCATCCCACTCCCGCGGAAGGGCGGGCCATGATGCTCGAACAGCTGCCGGTGGCGCCTATGGGAGATAAGGATGCCAAAACCTACCGCACGCACCGCGTAAGCAAAGATCTGCAGATCTGGCTCCCGGAAAACCGGATGTACCGCAGCCCGAACGCCATGAAAGACGGACCAGAGAAATCGATCTGGGGGAAGGAACAGAAGGAATGGCTCAAGAAGACACTCAAAGAGAGTGATGCCACCTACAAGGTGCTGGTCTCCCCAACACCGATGATCGGCCCGGATGACTTACGCAAGACCGATAATCACTGCGACATCGGCGGGTTCCGACACGAACGGGATGAGTTCTTCAAGTGGCTCAAGGAGAACGGGCTGGATCAGCAGAACTTCTTTATCGTCTGTGGTGATCGTCACTGGCAGTATCACTCCGTCGATCCCAGCGGGTTCGAAGAGTTCTCCAGTGGTGCACTGGTCGATGCCAATTCGCGACTGGGACGCAAGCCCGGTGATCCGAAGTCGACCGACCCCAAAGGTGAGATCAAGCAACCCTACTACCAGGATCCACGGTCGGGCGGTTTTCTGGAAGTGAAAGTCACGCCAGCTGACAAGCAGCAGCCGGCGACGCTTTCATTCCTGTTTCACGACGAAAAGGGGAAACTGCTCTACCAGCACGATATTCCCCCGAAGAAGAAGTAGGCCTTACTATTCTTTAAAATCGGTGTCGGCGGTTTTCAGGTCCAGTGGTTTAATCCAGACATTGCGAAAACGGACGTCGTGTCCTTCACACTGCAGCTTGATGCCGCCGGGCCGGTCGGTGATGCCGAAACCATTGTTGTTGCCGCCGTCCAGACCGGAGTTCGCGCCGCCCCAGACTTTATCGATGGTCACGTTTTCGTGGACTTTTTTGCCGTTGAAGTAGACGGTGACCAGGGGTTTCTCAACCAGCTTGCCATCCTTGAAACGGGCGGCCCGAAAGGTGATGTCATAGGCATTCCATTTTCCGGTGCCGTTATAGGCGTGGTAGGGGGATTCCGTTTTGTTGATTACGGCTCCCATCCCGTGTTTGGTTTTGTCTCCGTCTAAAATCTGGATTTCATAGCGGTTCTGCAGATAGACACCACTGTTGCCGCCCGGCTTCATCACCAGGAATTCAACGTGCAGCCGGAAGTCGCGGTATTTCTGTTTGGTGACAATATCCGCGGCGCCAAATTTACCGCCTGCTGCTGCCGGATCGTCGGACATGATCACGGTACCCTTATCAACGGGGTCTTCGACGACTTTCCATTTGATGGGCAACGCAGAATTGAAACGGGGACCTTTCCAGTAGGTCCATTTCTGATCCAGCATCTCCCGGCTGCCATCCAGCAGAACTTCCGCGTCCGCAGGGGCTGGAGCTGAGACGCCGACTTTCGCCAGGGCATCGGAGTAAGTGAGGAAAAAGCTCGAAACGGTGAACAGACAGACGGCCAGAGGAGTGAAGCGCATGGTAGTTCCTTGCTGTGACGGTTATGTGGATTTCAGCGATAATGCAACCCGCGACGGCGTTGTTCCGGCGGGGAGGTTGAAGGCCTGTTTCTCATCAGAGTGCCATTTTACTGCGCAAATAACGATTGATACGATCTGCGCGGGAAGTAACTTTTTAAAAAAAAATAAAAATGGGAAACTCCCTCCCTGCCAGTCGCGGGTCAGATTCATACTGAGCGATCCGCCGCAGGAAATCAAATCTAAGCAGTGATTTCTCAATCAATTTTGGCTTGTAAAAATATAAAGTCATTTGAACAGCAGACCCTCAGGTCGACTGTTTGCGGGGTGTGTGTCCTTTCTGCAGAGTTCGGAGCGATCAGCCTCCGGCTGTTTTGGCATGAGATTCGCTTTACCAGTAAATTGTTTTATTGATCACTACCAAATGTGATTTCTGTTGTTCCCGGGAGATCTGTCTACTGCGAATTGAAGTTGATCTTTCAAGCTGTTGACGAGAGAACGACTGAAACAGGCGTCACATTCACGTGTTGACCTTCCTCAGCTGCCTCACGATTGAATTGAGAACACTCGTGTGATCCTGCCCATGAGTCCTGCCTCATTTGCTATCGCTGCTTAGTGAAAGAAACGTCATTTAATCTTCCGTTTTATGGTTCTATTTTAATTTCTAAAGGAAACTGTCATGTTTTGCAGGCACAACGTACGCAAACGTGGTTTCACACTGATTGAACTGTTAGTCGTGATTGCCATCATTGCCATCCTGATTGCTCTCCTCTTGCCGGCCGTCCAGCAGGCACGTGAAGCCGCTCGTCGCAGTACGTGCAAGAACAATCTGAAACAGATGGGACTGGCAATACACAACTACCATGATGCCTACCTCCGCTTTCCCATAGGTGAGCAGGGCGCTCACTGGAGACCGAACTGGCGTGCTTCCATTCTCCCTTTCCTGGATCAGGCACCGGCTTATAACAAGATGAATTTCAACATCGGTACTTCCGTGGGCGGCTTTGCCTCAAAGAACAGTGGGGGCTCTTATGGCTACGGTTCCGGGGCAGGCACAAACGAAGTGCTGAAAACGTTACGCGTTCCCGTGTATAATTGCCCTTCCTGTCCGCATGGGAACAGCGCCAATGACAGTGGTAACGTGAAAAACAATTACGACCTGGGGCAGACCATGGATTACGTCGGGATTGCAGGGGCCACACCGGACCCGGCAGGACGGACGAATGTCTGCTCAGCAACCGGCGCCGGTTATGGAAACGGAACCTACTGTAATAACGGTGTGCTGGCTCCCAATGAATGTTATCGCATGCGAGATATCAAAGACGGCACTTCCAATACGATTATGGTCGGCGAACAGTCCGGTCAGGTGAACGGCCAGGACAGTCGTTCAAACTACTACGGTGGCTGGAATGGCATCGGAACAACTGCCAAGGTAAATACACTCGGCAGCGGTTCTACCTGGGGCTCCGGTACGACCACCGTCATGTATTCTGTCAACAGTTTCTGGAACTCCGGCGCGGGTGATGAAGCCTACCGGACCTACGGGGCCAATACGATTCTGGGCTCCTACCACACCGGGGGAACCCATGTGCTGCTCGTCGATGGCGGGGTCCGTTTTGTTTCGGATAACCTGAATTTCGGTACTCTGGCAAATCTCTGTTCCCGGAACGATGGCCAGGTGCTGGGTGAATTCTAATCCATTCCCTGTGGTTTGCTGGAATTTTGCTCCTTGATTTCCTACAGAGCCCCCGGTCATGAGTGCCGGGGGCTTTGCTGTTGCGATCTGAAACTGTTTTTTTAAGAGGATCATTCGAAATGATGTTACGGCGATCTGGTCTGCCCAAGGTGTTACTGGCAGTTGTACTGCTGACTGCGGGCATCATACTGTCTGGATGTGGTGGTGCTGCCGAATCCAAGAAAAAAGCAGGAGTGACAATTTCCGTCACATATAACGGCGCCCCTGTCACGGAAGGTGATGTGCGGCTGATGATGACCGGTAAAGGAGAGGGCGCAGCCGGCCCGTTAAACGAATCCGGCCAGGTGGAACTGCAGGAAGTCGTGCTGGGCAAGTATAATGTCGCCGTCACCCCTCCTGAAGGAACTTCCGATAATCCCGCTCCGCAGAAAGAATATCCGCACATTCCGACAAAGTTTCGCAATGTGCAGGCGAGTCCCCTCCAGGCAGATGTCAAAGCGGGTACGAATGAGTTCACGTTTGAACTGAAAGAGTAACCGCCACAGAGATCAATGGTGGAAACTGGAGCCTCCGGTTTGCGGCTCATGATCCGGACGCTGGGCAAAGTAGTCGATGGCATGCTGCAGGTCGCCGAGCAGCATGTCAGCCATGTCGCGGGTAAAGCCTTCCTTGCAGACGCAGCGCAACACCGCCAGGTCTTCCCGGTTTTTCGGGAAGGTGTAAGCGGGGACCAGCCAGCCTCGCTCACGGACTTTGCTGGAAATGTCAAACACGCTGAAGTTCGCTTTCTCATTCGTGGTAAAGGCAAACACGGGAATGTCACTCCCATCAGAGATCAGATCAAAGGGACCCAGTTCGGCGATGCCTGAGGAAAGATACAGCGCCACATCCTGTGAAGTCTGATGAATCTCACGATAGCCTTCGTGCCCCAGTCGCAGGAAGTTGAAGTACTGGGCTACCACCTGATTCCCGGGGCGGGAGAAATTCAACGCGAAGTTGGGCAGATCGCCCCCCAGGTAGTTACAGTGGAAGATCAGTTCTTCAGGCAGTTCCTCCCGACTCCGCCAGAGCACCCAGCCGACACCGGGATAAACCAGACCGAATTTGTGTCCGGAAGTGTTGATCGATTTGACTAGCGGCAGGCGGAAGTCCCATTCCAGGTCGGGTTGCAGGAAGGGAGCGACGAACCCGCCGGATGCCGCATCGACATGAATTGGCACGTCCCAGCCGGTCTCGGCGTTCAGTTTGACCAGCGCATCGTTGACCTCTTTGACGTTTTCATACCGACCGTCAAAGGTACTGCCCATGATCACGACCACACCGATCGTGTTTTCGTCGACCAGCTTGACGGCTTCTTCCGCAGTCAGGCAGAAGCGGTCGCCTTCCATGGGAACGAAGCGGGGTTCGATTTCCCAGTAGCGACAGAATTTTTCCCAGCAGACCTGCACATTAATGCCCATCACCATGTTTGGTTTGTCTGCTGGTTTGCCCTGGGCTTCGCGGCGTTTTCGCCAGTTCCATTTCAACGCCATTCCCCCCAGCATGGCCGCTTCACTGGATCCGATCGTGGAACAGCCGACCGAATTTTCCTCTGAAGGTGAATTCCACAGCTGGGCCAGCATATTGGTGCAGCGCAGCTCAATTTCCGCGGTCTGGGGGTACTCGTCCTTGTCGATCATGTTCTTGTCGAACGTTTCGGACATGAGCTGCCGGGCTTCGTCTTCCATCCAGGTGGTGACGAAGGTCGCCAGGTTCAGCCGCGAGTTGCCATCCAGAATCAGCTCGTCGCGAATCAGGTTGTAGGCGACTTTGGGAGGCAGGCCTTCCTCCGGGATGAGGTATTTCGGAATCGGCTCCCGGGTATAGCGACCGCCATAGGCGGGTGTAATAAAAGAGCTGGAATCTTCTTCGTTCGGATTTTTCTGGCCGTGCAGCATGAGCAGTTCCCTCCTGGATGATCAGAACGGTTATGGAGCGGGTATTCTGCTATGGTACTGAATGGCTCGAGGAATGAAACGGGGATCGAGTGGCCGATCAGTTTTTCTCTCAAATTTTATGTATTACAACCCACAGCGCACTGGCCGATGATGTCCAGCTTATCATCGTTCAGGTAGCAGTAGCGGTTGATCCAGACGCCATCCGGACTGATGTCGGTCGCGACCTGCATGCGTTCGCGGAAATCCTCCGTCGGGCCGTATCCATGCGCGAGTGCATAGATGGGCATGGGGCGGGCCAGCTTGCGGGCGGCCAGGATTTTGCGTTCCTGTGCCAGAGGTCCCGTCAGATGCGGTTCGTCGGGGCCGGGGTAGTAAACTTCGGAAAGCCGCTCGGGTGGGTCTGTGTCAGTGATATCGAGAAACTTAAACAGCGCGCGAACCAGCAGCGTTTCGGAGAGGCCGGGATTGGCGGCCAGTAACTGATCACCGTAAGAACGCAGAATCATCGACCAGTGCATGCCATACAGTTTCACGCTGACCGAATTACAATATTGAGCCGCCAGCGAATAGTTCATACCCGAAATGATCGACCAGGGAGGCGGGAAGGCGCTGGGGGCCAGTTCGACACTCGGCTTGCCTGCTTCGTCCATGGTTTTGCGGAAGCCGGCCAGCAATTCTTTCGACAGCTGCGATTTGAGCAGCAGCATGGCAGAAGCACCGGGGTAATGATCGTTGAGCCAGACTGTGAAGTTGGCGGCCTGGTTCTCTTCCGCGAGCCAGTTTTCCAGATCGAAGTTGGTCAGGCCCCCATTCAGTTTCTGATACAAAGCCAGTGAATCTTCCTGCATCTGATCAAAGCGGTAACCCAGCCGGTCCGCGGCCCGACGGGCATGCTCGCTGAAATCAAAGAATGCGGAGTCGAGAAAGTAGGGCGGGTATTCCGGCCAGTCAAAGCGGATCCCGTCGATGTCCGGATAATTCTGGAGCAGATCGCGAATCAGTGCGTGTTGATATTCAATAATGTGCGGGCTCGCCAGGCTGCCGTTGTTCGCGACCCGTTTGCGGGGCAGTGATCCGTCGGGCAGGCGGGGAATGTCCTCTTCGACCGGACCGCCGAACTGCACGCGATAGCCGGGTGGAATCGCAGCTTGCACCTGGAAATAGACTTCCAGTCCGCGCTCATGTGCCGCCTTGATGAAATCGGCGACGACATGCCCTTCGCGATGGGTGAGTTCATCCGGGGCTGCAGGCTGGTACCGCAGGCCGGCGTACAGTGATTCATCGGGAATAAAACTGGGGGACGTTCTGACCCACAGTTCCCGCTTACCCTCCCAGAGGGGACGGTCCAGCAGGCGGACCTGGCCGGCTCCCGCATCCGCCGGGGGTTCGCGGACTCCGGTCTGCACATCTGCCAGTTGCATCACGTAAGGTGAGGTGGAGACGGCAGTCACCCCGGCCCGCTGCATGAGATTGTCGAGAACGGATTCGACTCCCTCATACTGCAGATACTCTGGTAAGACGGTCACGCCGATTTGTCTCTGCTGACTCATGATTCCCTCGCAAAGAAGCAGAATAAACTCTCAGAGTCCTTTATCTTATCGGCCCGTCAGTTTTTTTCTCCACCCTGCCGGGGGAATTTTTTTTCACTTTATGCAGGCTCGGGCAGCTTCTCGCAGAAGGCGACCAGGAGGAATGTCGCGATCGGCCCCAGTAACAGGGAGATCCCAAACCAGATCAGCCCGCTCCGGTTTTTACCCTGAGCGAGGCCGGCGTTGATC
This sequence comes from Gimesia panareensis, assembly GCF_007748155.1. Taxonomy (GTDB): domain Bacteria; phylum Planctomycetota; class Planctomycetia; order Planctomycetales; family Planctomycetaceae; genus Gimesia; species Gimesia panareensis. Next base: position 7,369,929 of record NZ_CP037421.1, on the reverse strand, counting down.
AATGACAGCGAGCCCCAGCCCACCAGGTAACCGGGATCCTGGGCAATCTGTGCAGCAAACAGCATTGATCGTACTCCTGTTCCATACCGGTTCAAGCATTCCCGTGAAGACACGGGCCCGCGTTCAGAAGCAGTTACTCAGTAATGATGTCGTTCACGGTTCCACCGCTGGGGATCATCGGCAGCACGTGTTCCTGGTAGGTGCAGATCACGTCCAGCAGGTAAGGCTGATCCGAGGCCAGCATTTCTGCCAGGGCAGCGGGATACTCGGCTTTCGAGCGAACCTGCTTCGCCTGCAGACCGAAGCCTTTGGCGATCGAGACGAAGTCGGGATAGGTGTCTTCGCCGTGTTCGCCGGATCCTTTGCCTTCCCATTCCGGATGATGGACCGGACCGAGGTAGGTGTGTGCCCGACGGCCTTCCATGAAGCGGTCTTCCCACTGCACCACCATACCCAGGTGCTGGTTATTCAACAGCAGGATTTTGACCGGCAGCTTTTCCGTATGCAGGGTCGCCAGTTCCTGAACGTTCATCAGCATCGAACCGTCGCCGTCGATGTCGACCACCAGATCATTGGGGAACTGTGCCTGGACGCCCATCGCAGCGGGCAGACCGAAGCCCATCGTTCCCAGTCCCGAACTGCTCAGCCAGTGGCGGGGCTTGTTGAATTTATAGAACTGGGCCGCCCACATCTGGTGCTGACCCACGCCTACGGTGATGTAGGGATCTTTGTCTTTGGTCTGCTGCCAGAGTTCGTGGATCGCGTACTGCTGAGACATGATGTCGCCCAGCTCGGGATATTTGAGCGGGAATTTCTCTTTCCACTCTTTGACCTGCTTCAGCCAGTTATCAACCTGGGGCAGATCATCGTCGGTGATGGTTTCGTTCAAAGCAATCAGCACGTGTTTCAGATCGGCATTGATCGGAATGTGAGCTTCTTTGTTTTTGTGCAACTCGGAAGGGTCGATATCCACGTGCACGATCTTGCCATGCTTGGCGAATTCTTCGAGCTTTCCGGTCACGCGGTCGTCAAAACGCACACCGAAGGCCAGCAGCAGGTCTGCTTCATTCACAGCGTAGTTTGCATAGACGGTGCCGTGCATCCCGAGCATGTCCAGGCAGAGCGGATCATCGCCGGGGAACACGCCCAGACCCATCACGGTCGTGGTGACCGGAATATTGGTGCGACGGGCAAACTTCACCAGCTCTTCAGACGCATTCGAGGTAATCGCGCCACCGCCGACATACAGGATCGGCTTCTTGGAGCGTTTGATGGCAGCCAGAATCTGTTTGATCTGTTCGGGAGCTGCTTTCCGCAGTTCGGGCTGATAACCGGGCAGATAAGTTTCGGGATCGTAATCCGGCTCTGCATCGAGGGTCGCCAACTGACAGTCCTTGGGGAAGTCGATCAGCACGGGACCGGGGCGACCGGTGTTCGCGATGAAGAAGGCTTCCTTCACAATTCGCGCCACATCTTTTACGTCGGTGATCATGTAGGTGTGCTTGGTGATCGCACGGGAGATCTCGACCATCGGGGTTTCCTGGAAGGCATCACTGCCGATGACAGCCTGGGGAACCTGACCGGTGATGGCCACCAGCGGGATACTGTCCAGCTTGGCATCCGCCAGGGCGGTGACGAGGTTCGTTGCGCCGGGACCGCTGGTCGCCATGCAGACGCCCACTTCACCCGTGGTGCGGGCAATCCCCTGGGCCGCGAAACCGCCTCCCTGTTCGTGACGAGGCAGCAGTGTGCGGATCTCGTCTTTGTATTTCATCAGAGCCTGGTGCAGAGGCATGCTGCAGCCGCCCGGGTAGGCGAACATCGTCTTCACGCCCTGCCGCACCAATGCCTGAACCAGAATCTCAGCGCCATTGATGGTCGTCGTTTTCGTCTCTTTTTCGTTGGCAGTGGCCACTGTTTCACCCTTCTTTTCGATGATCTTTTAAAACTCTGAAATTCTATCAGACTGATCGCAGGTCCCGGCTGGATTTCATGGAGGGACTCCGCTCGATCAGCGTTTGCTGTTACCATAACAGTCAAACCTGTAGACGCACCTCGTACGCCTGATGTTCGTTTTGGGAAAATCACTGAATGATTTGCCGTCAATTCTATCTACTCCGGGGGACAATAACGAGTCATTTCCTGCTCAGATTCCGATTTTCGTGCAGAGACATTCACATTACTCAGGCTCAGTCAACGGGTTACGGAACCTGTTTCGATTATTCAGGTTAAGCGGCCCCTTGCACCTCCCCCGAAATCTTCGCTGCAAAACCCGGATGACATCAAAAGGTGTACGGTTATAAGTTAATAAATTCCATTGGCTTACGTTGAGCGATTCAGCTGAATTCCAGATCAGACACTTTCCGGCAGCGAAAAGTTTGGAAACTGAGATCAATTTTGATACGATATATAAGCAGGTGCTTAAATGAACGTCTAGCATGGAGTGGCTTTTGAAAAAGTCGCCACAGGCGAGCCGTTCCAGATTGGTCACCTGACTTTCCCACCACCACAGCCAACCGAGGTATTCACGATGAATCGTCCCGCGACACCGCTTCAGGCTCTGCAGTCTCGACGCTCTTTTCTCCAGGCCGGGTTTCTGACCCTGGGCGGATTGAGCCTCACGGATCTGTTGCGCTTGAGAGCCGCGAGTGCTGCTCCGCATCGCGCGACTCCCGACACCTCGGTGATTCTGATCTGGCTGCAGGGCGGTCCCAGTCACATGGAAACTTATGACCTCAAGCCGAACGCGCCGCTGGAATACCGGGGTGAATTCAATCCGATCCATACCAACGTGCCCGGCATGGATATCTGCGAGCATCTGCCGCTGCATGCGAAGGTCGCAGATCGGTTTACGCTCATCCGTTCGATCTCTCACGGCTTTGCCAACCATGCTGGCGGTGCAGGGCGGTTCCTCTCCGGACGCGATCCGCTGCGACCGCTGGATCCCCTCTCGCAGTTTCCGACGATCGGCCCCATCGTCTCCCGCATGCGCGAGCATGTGAATAACGGCCTGCCGAACTACATCGGGAATCAGCCCCGCGTCTATGGCGGCGGCAGCGCCTACCTGGGTGAGTCGGCTCTCCCCTTCGTCGTCGGTGCAGACCCGAACCTCGACAACTTCCAGGTGCCCAACATCACCATGGACGACAAGCTCAAGGATCGGCTCGATGATCGCATGACACTGCTGGCCTCCTTCGACCAGATGCGGCGGGACATCGATCAGAACGGCTCTTTGAAATCGATCGATAAGTTCAATAGCAAAGCGCTCAACATGCTCACCAGCGACAAAGCCCGCAACGCGTTTGACATGTCGCAGGAGAGCGCAGCCACCCGCGAAAAATACGGACGTCACAAATGGGGTCAGCGTGCCCTGCTGGCCCGTCGACTGGTGGAAGCGGGTTGCAGCTTCGTTACCATGCAGATGCAAAATCCCGGCGTGCAGGGATGTGCCGGCAACTGGGATATTCACGCCGTCAACGGCCATTTGTACGATGATCTCCGTGGTCGCCTCCCGATCTTCGACCGCGCGGTCTCCGCATTGGTCGAAGATATTTATGATCGCGGTCTGGATGAAAAAGTGATGGTCATCGTCTCCGGCGAATTCGGTCGCACGCCCCGCATCAATCCGCAGAAGGGAACCCGTTCTAAAATCATGCAGCCCGGTCGCGATCACTGGCCCGGCGCCATGTCGGTCCTCGTTTCCGGCGGCGGCATGAAGATGGGACAGGTCATCGGCTCCACCACCGCCAACGGTGCCTATGCGAAAGACAACAAACTCGATCCCAACGATCTGCTCGCGACCATCTATCGCTTCCTGGGCATCGATCAGCACCACGCCTTCCTTGACCACAGCGGACGCCCGATGCCGATCCTCCCCAAAGGATCTCCGATCCCCGAACTCAGCTGACGTCGGTTGTCTAACTGTCGTGTGCCACTGTCGGCTTGCCCGACAGTGTTGGAGTAATACTCTCCCACCAGAAAGCCGTGGATAACCCCGAATGTAATTCGGGGCGAGCACAGCGAGCAGGAAACCGACAGCGCAACATGACGAGCGGTTTCATCAGACAACCACCTCCCCTGCACATCGGGTGCCATCTGTTGGCTCGCCAACAGTGATCGAGCAATCACACTCCTGCACAAATCTCCGTCTTTCAAGTTCCTCACTGAATTTCCCCCTCACTAACGTGAATAAACTGGACTGGACCCAGCCGTGCGTCTGACCAGAATCCCTGTTCTGCGTCGCGCGCGCGAGCAACACCTCTTTTTCACAGGAACATTCAGAACCGATGCCACAAATACACTATAAAACCCTCTGGTTACAGCACGATTTGAAAAACAACTGCTCATCGATGCACTCCGTTTTTGGTCAACTTTTACCGCTTATAACCGCATAAAAACCGCTGATTGCCAATAATGACACGTTTTATCACGAGGTCCCGCAGAACAGAAAAAAGCAGAGGTGGACCCGCGTGTCCGCCCGCCTGGCGACATGCCAGCCATTTCTGCCATTCCCGCATTGAGTGGTACCAGGCGAAATCATTCAGGGTAAGCCCGAATGTAATTCGGGCCGAGCGTAGCGAGCAGGAAACAGTCAGTGTTGCCCTCATGAAAAGAACCACTTTCTTTTCTATAATGCTCAGAAGACAGGCAAGCCGGAGCACCCTCTGCAACAACTTGCCTGTCTGGCCCCCGAACCAGCTTGAGAGGCAAACGGTCTATTTTACGGAAAAGAAACGCCCGCCCGTAGCTGAAAATCGTGAACCTGATGGCAGCGCATAGTCAGCAACCAGCGTCGACAATCTCGAAAAAGTTTCTCACAACGGATCTCAGAAATTCACTCCAACGAAAGCAAAGCCATGCAGAACCAGCCTTATGAAGAAGAACCGTCGGCCTACACCGAAGGCTTTCTGAAGCAGGACTATCCAAGAGTGCTGCAATCGTTGCAGGAAGATCCAACACAGGCAACGCTGGTTTTTGGGGAGCGGAATACCACGCTGCTACATGCAGCGGCATATGATGGGCAACTTTCTATAGTGCAGAAATTAATCTCATTGGGAGCAGATTTAAACGTCAGGGAAATCAGTGGTAGAACTCCTCTGCATCATGCTGCAAATCATGGACATATAAACGTAATCGATGCTTTAGTTACAGCTGGGGCTGATCTCGAAGCCAGGGACAATACTGGATACACACCGCTCATGTGGGCGAAGATTTCCCGAGCTGGCTCAACTGAGCAAAAGGATGATCTTGTAAAAAAACTCCTGGAACTGGGAGCCAGAGAGCAAGCTGAAGGCGAGCGATGAACAACCCAGGAGGTCGCAGAATCGATATTGCCTGGTGAGAAACTGCCCCTCATTTTTCTTTATTGAACGATCGAAAAAACAGCCATAGAGCCCATTCGGGGTGCCACTGTTGGGCTTGCCCAACAGTGCTGCTACAAACAAGTAAAATCATCGGTGATGATACCTCAATCGCAGGCTCTCCCCGCAACCTCCTGCTCACTGCGCTCGGCCCGAATTACATTCGGGCTCACCCGCTGTTGGATCGTTGGATCAAATAATACAATCACTGTTGGCGAGCCAACAGTGGCACCCAACGCGGGTAACGACTTTTATTCAAGATAGATTTTCGCCAGTTTTTTTTGATCCGTTGTTGCCTGAATGATAGTTGGTTTTCCGCATTGCCGTTTCCTTTTCTTACACGGATGTCCCCGGCTTGCTTTTCTGTTATTCGGCCGTTTTTCTTCGGCGAGCACGGATTGCGAAAGCAGGTCGGTTAATGGCGCCCATTGCTGAGCATGGCAGGCAATTATCGTGACAGCCTGAGAAAACACACGAATCACTTTGATCGGACTGAGTTTTTTGAGATTCGTTCCCTGCTTATGCAACATGTCTTTTCCGACAAATAACGCAACCCAGATTCCGATCAGAGTCCAGTTTAATTCTGTGATGACATTTACAGGCGTCTGGCAACATAGCTTGCTGCGTTCACAGGATTGTTTTACTGAGCGGAAGAAAACCTCAATCCCCCATCTTTGACGATATAATTTACAGGCACATGCATCGGTCATTTCTAATTCGTTGCTCACCAGGTAGATCTTGTTCCTGCCATTATGGATCTGGAACAGACGCAGGACCAGCGGGCTTTGGTCTCGACGCTGCATAGAGTCGGGCCAGTAATAGACGAAGCCATCACGAATTTTCAACTGACCAAGTGATTTTAACAGGGTTACGTTCGAACCAACACGAAACAGGAAAGAATGCCCTGACTCCATGATGGCTGACCACAGCGGAGCACCTGTATATTGCGCATCCCCAACCAGTCGGACATTTTCTGGAAGGGATTCCAGCATTTCCCGGGCCGCAATTCGCTCACTGCCAGCTGCCCCCTGAATACACCAGCGAAACGGTAACCCACTGCCCAGATGCCAGAGCACGGTCGTTAACAGTTGAACGGTTAACGCCTTGGATTCATCGGCTTTTTTGCGGTATTTCGCCGACCTTCTATGATGGATCCCTGGTGCAAATTCACGCTGATTGGCTGCTGAGCGAGGCGCAGAGAACTTGGTGGCATCCACGGCCAGAGTGACTTTGCCTGCTGTGGTTCGATAGCCCTTCCATTGTCCCAGTTTTGAGGAAAGATGTTGAATCACCAGATCCACCAATGGCTGTCCGTAGTTCGCCAGAGCTTTCATCAGCCCTTGTCGTGTCACTGTCGTCGAAACCTGAAAGAGCTCACCGGCAACCGTGTAGGCCGTTTTTACCCTTTCGCCAAGTGTTCCTTTGGCAGTCCAGCCCATGCAGAGAATGGCAACCGCAGCCAACCAGCCCGGATCCAGAGAGGCATTGCCGTGACGTACCAGGGAAGACGTTTCGCAGGGAATCAGCCTGTCAAAAATCGCTTTCATTGACTGAATATTTATGCGAAGATGCTCGGTATCTTGATGCGGCATTCCAAGAGTCCTTTCTTGGCATGAGTGCAATTTGGTTAGCACCTGCATTAAACAACCTAACGGTTGTCCGCATCAAGATTTATTTAACTTACACAGAATCGTTACCCGCGTTGAGTGCCACCCGTCGAATCACTCATTCCCGGAAATCGAACGTGCGATCCGCTGCGCTTCTTCCGTGGTTTTGATTCCCGTAATCATGATTTCAGACCCCATTGGTGCGGCAATATTGGGGGCCATGATGACTTCTCCATCGACGAGAATCGCCAGGGGGTTATCCCGATGTTCCCGGCTGGCCTGCCTGATGATTGCTGTTCCTTCCTCGTTCAACTTCATGGTGACGACCGGGGTCTGATCCGAGTCCAGACCAACCTGGGCTTGCAGGAAATGCTCATTGGATAAAATTGGTTGGACAGGCAACCAGATGCTTTCTCCTGATTTTCGCACAAGGCGTTCTTCCAGCCCTTTTCCGGGACGGGTCTCCGCCAGGTAAAATTCGACCTGCACTTTCGGCTCCGGGTTAGAGGAATAGATCTCCTGTCCCACTGCAAAATCGGCAGCCGGGTCTCTCCTCACATCGAAGGCCCAGAGGCCCATCCCGATCACCAGCAGCGCACACAGAAAGAGCGCACGCCAGAGGAAACGCGATGCTTTGAAGAAACGGTCCAGCGCATCCGGTGTATTGTGCCGGATGCGTCGCAGACTGGCAATGTACCTTTGCAGAGCGAAAGCCAGCAGCAGGCAGGCACAGGCACGCGCCAAATGGGAATAGACGGCCAGGCGCCCACTGCGGGAATCGGTCAGTAAAATAAACGGTTCGACTTCCATGCGTAACTGGACCAGAAACAGAAGCGTGGAGAGAGCAAATCCCCCGACCAGTAACATAAACACCAGGTAAGCAGCTGGTAACGAGCGTACCAGAGGGGCCAGTATATGAACCGGTTCCGGAATGGCAGGCGTCTGTTCCTGGTCAGTCATCAGCAGCGCTCCACATGAATCTGAAAGGGAAATGAGAGGCGAATCGCCACCACGCATCCTACCTGTTCATAGGGCTACTGTCCACGCTGGTCTCGACCGGATGCCCCGAAAGCAATCCGTGATTGCGGACAGGCAACTGTCAGAGCAATAGATCAATTTATATCCACGAACCGGGGTCGTGTGTTGTAGGGGCGGTGCCCATGTGCCCGCCCGCCTGGCGATTCGCTGTCTCAGTGAGCCCCATCGATGGGAACCTGAAGAACGTCCCCCGGGTGGTCGCGGATGTAATCTGTGATTGCCGACAGGCAACAGGAGGTCGCAGAATCGATATTGCCCAGTGAGAAACTGTCCCTCATTCTTCTATATTGAACGATCGAAAAAACAGCCATAGAGCCTATTCGGGGTGCCACTGTTGGCTTGCCCAACAGTGCTGCTGCGAACCAGTAAAACCATTGGTGATGTTGCCTTCAATTGCAGGTTTTCACCGCGACATCCTGCTCGCTGCGCTCGGCCCGAATTACATTCGGGCTCACCCACCGGTTTTATCAAGTGGTCATCTTTCTCAATCAATGTTAGCGAGCCAGCAGGGCCACACAATCCCCTCATCCTTCGGTCGTCTGCGAGCAGAACACCAGCAGGTTGCCGAACGGATCAAAGAGATTCAGATCCGTATTCCTCCCCTGGTAGCGCGGATCGACGGGGATCGGCTTCGGATAATCCGCTTTCTTAGCGATCAGGTAGTCGCAAAAATTCTGTAATCCCAGAACGGGAATATTCACCTCAGTAATCGGTGCATCTTCCTGCGCGTGTCCGTTGAGATGCAGAACGGCTTTGCCCAGATGAATCTGCAGATACAACGGCGCCGTCGGAGAGAACCGCGACTCCCAGTCGACCTCAAAGCCCAGATAATCCAGATAGAATGCCTTCGCTTTCGCTTCATCAAACATCCGCAACACCGGGATCGAAGATCTGATCTCGAACCCGTACTCTGATTCCGTTTTCGATTCGCTCATCAGGATTGACCTCCAGCGCTGGGTGCCACTGTTGGCTTGCCCAACAGTGCTGCTACAAACAAGTAAAATCCATCGGTGACGCTCCCCTCAATCGCGGTTTTCCCCGCGACTTCCTGCTCGCTGCGCTCGGCCCGAATTACATTCGGGCTCACCCACCGGTTGTATCAAGTGGTCATCTTTCTCAATCACTGTTGGCGAGCCAACAGTGCCACACAACACGAACTCAGCTCTCAATCGGTCCCACCCGGCTTGCGCGGAAACTGGGCCTCCAGCAGCTGCACCGCTTTCTCAAACTCCGCCTGGTCTGTGGGATGTTTGATGATGTTTGTGTTCTCTTCCGGATCGCTCGTGTGATCATAGAGCTCTTTCGCGACCACCTTGCCAGTTTTAAACTCGCGCCATTCGGTGTAGCGATAGCGGGGCGTGCGGACCGAAACTCCCATGTTCTCGGGCTGCTTTTTGTAATACGCGGGCCGCGGATGCTGCGTGTAGGCGGCAGGCTTCACAGTTTTTCCCGGATCTTTCAGCAGCGGTACCAGACTCTTCCCTTCCAGCTTTTCGGGCTGGGGTAGATGACAGAGCTCGACCAGCGTGGGATACATGTCGAGCAGTTCGACGAGCGCGTCGGAGGTCTCTCCCGCCGTCTGCATGTGCGGCACTGAAATCATCAGCGGCACATGGGCGTCGTTTTCGAAGTTCGATGTCTTACACCACAGGCCGTGCTCCCCCAGGTGAAAACCATGATCGGACCAGAAGACGATGATCGTGTTGTCGCTCAGTCCCGAGCGATCCAGTTCCGCGAGCATCTTACCCACCTGCGCGTCGAGATAACTGATCCCCGCCAGGTAGCCGGAGCGGATTTCGATAATCTGCTCCCGCGTCAGTTCCCCTTTCGCGGCCCGCATCAGTTCACGGCTGTCGTGCAGCGCGATCCTGGGAACGTTTTGGGGAGGCTGTGAATTGCTGGCCGGTTCAACGGGACTCTCTTTGTAGAGATCCCAGTATTTCTTGGGGGGATTGAAAGGCAGATGCGGTTTCCAGAAGCCGACCGCTAAAAAGAAAGGCTGCTGTTTCTGTTCGAAGCCCTGGAGCGCTTTAACCGCGAGATCGCCGATCCGTCCGTCGAAGTAAGCCGAGTCGGGTACGTCACGCCGCTCGGTCCGCGGTGCGGTCGCGAGGTTCATCGGCAGCTCCCGGTTATTGTTGAGCTGTGGTTGATCGTCGTCGTGCCGGGCGTAATGCAGGACTGCGGGCACACTCCACGACGCGGGATCGCCTTCGATTTTCTGTCGCCAGTTGTGAAAAATTTTTCCGATGTTCTGCGTGAAATAACCGTTCTGCTTAAACAGCTGCGGCAGTGTGACAATATTCGGATCAGCTTCGCGGAAGTGCTTCGGCAGATTCCAGATCTGCAGCGTATCCGGTCGGCGGCCCGTCATCAGCGAGGCTCGCGACGGATTACAGAGTGCCTGCTGACAGTATGCGTGTTTAAAAAGAACACCCCGGGAGGCCAGCTTGTCGAGGTTCGGTGTTTTGACCAGCGGGTGACCGTAACAGGCCAGATCGCAGCGGAGGTCATCCGTGCCGATGAACAGCACGTTCGGTTTCTGCGCTGCGAACAGGGAGTGAGAACACACAGGGCAGAGGAGCAGCAACAGAGCGAGCACCAGCAGTCGAGGGCTTCTGCCTGGAATATGCATGAGAGGACTTTCTGTAAGAGATGCAGACGGAAACGGTTACGCTGCTCTTCATTCTGAAGACTCATTCGAAGGGATGCAACACTGGATTGGAAGCCGGAACGGGCTCTGATGAATTCTGCAAAAAAGTGATTGACATTTGAATTCGACTGTATTACTGTGTTGATACAGTTTTGAAGGAGTGAAAAGATGCAGATTCAACTCTCAGAAGCGGACGGCACCCCTTATTATCAACAGGTGGTGAATCAGGTTAAGTTCCTGGTGGCTTCGGGCCGTCTGCAGCCGCACGATCAACTGCCTTCGGTGCGGGGGCTGGCACAGCAGTTGACAATCACTCCCAATACCGTCGCCCGCGCCTATCGTGAGCTGGAAGCTGAAGGAGTTGTGATCTCCCGACGCGGTTCCGGCGTTTACATTTCTGATGGCGTTTCTCCCCTCTCGAGTAAAGAAAAACGCCGTATTCTCAACGAACGCATGGATGCCCTGCTGACCGAATCGCGTCAGCTGGGCGTGGATGAGCAGACCCTGCTGAAACTGCTGCACGAGCGCAGTCAGAAATTCGATGCACACACTTTAGAGGTCGAACCATGAGCACGCACGTCATTGAAATCGAAAACCTGAGTCGCCGCTTCGGGAAGAAGCAGGCGTTAGCGAATGTCAGCCTTTCCGTTCCCGAGGGAGCCGTCTTCGGCCTCGTGGGCGAGAACGGGGCCGGCAAAACCACGCTGTTGAAACATATTCTTGGCTTCCTCAAACCACAGAGCGGCACCGTGCGGGTCTTCGGCCTCGATCCGGTCGCCGATCCGCCCGGCGTGTTGAGTCGGATCGGTCATCTCTCCGAAAGCCGCGACCTGCCCCCCTGGATGACGGTCCGCGAACTGTTTGAATTCACGCGGGCCTTCTATCCCAAATGGGATCCGGTCTACGCCGAGGAACTGCGGATGATGTTCGAGCTGACGATGACGCAGAAGGTTACCACGCTTTCCCGCGGTCAGCTGGCGCGGGCGGGTCTGCTGCTGGCGCTCGCCCATCGTCCCCCGCTGCTGGTGCTGGACGAACCTTCGTCGGGCCTCGACCCGCTGGTCCGCAAAGACATTCTGGACGCCATCATCCGCACGGTCGTCGATGAAGGCCGCACCGTGCTGTTTTCCTCACACCTTTTGGACGAAGTGCAGCGCGTCTCCGATCGGATCGCGGTGCTCGATCAGGGACAACTGCTGCTGACCAGCACGCTGGACGAGGTTCTGGTTTCGCATTATCGGCTGACCGTCAGTTTCGCCGAGCCGCAGCCCTGCTTTCCGGTACTGACCGGTGCCTTGACCTGGACAGGTTCCGGCAAGGAATGGGACGTAATCTGCAACGGACAACGACAGGAACTGGAAGCAGCACTCAGGGAGCTGGATGCCGAGATCCTGGAGCAGACGGCTCCGACCCTGGAAGAAATTTTTGTCGCCCGCATGAAGTCAGCCGCCCGGAGTTCGTTTAAGGACTGAGTACGATGACAACCGCCTTATATGTAACGACCAAACAGTTCTGTAAACGGGCCTGGCTGGGGGCGTTGCTCGCCGTGAGCACGCTGGTGCTGCTGCCGCTTGTTTTTCGTGCTCTGATGTCGCTGAAGAAACTGGATGGATATGGAGTCTCTGGCGAGCCCTTTGATTATTACTTTGCTTTTCTGGGAATGTCGTGGATCTTCTTTTTCGCGATTTGCATGTATGCCTTACGGGATTGTGAAAAAACTCTTTTCCGACTCCCTGTTTCCTCGACCCGGATTTTCAGTGGGTTAGTTCTGCTCACGGCAGGAGCTGTCATGCTGCTCGATCTGGTGACGAATGGTTGTTACCGAATTCTATTTTTCGACCAGCGCTGGATTGTCAATGACTGGCCTGTATTGGGGCCATTGTTATTTTTAATGACTCTGTTGATCACATGTCATGCGCTGTATTGGAGCAGATTCAGTCTCAGTTTTACTTTTCTGTTTGTCTGGGGGAGCCTGGTTGCAGGATTGTTCTATTGGTTTTGTTCGCGATATTTTCCGAACGGCTTTCATGAGGCCAGTGTTCCCTGGCGTCATGTTTCATTTTCAGATGCTGTGATCATGCTGGGGGCAAGCAGTGTCGCCTGGTACCAGGGATCGCGTGTGTTTGGAAAGGTCCGCTCAGGAACAGCAATACCCAGCCGACAATGGCAACAGGCTGTTGTCTGGTGGAATGGTCTGTTAACAGGAAACTGTACCACTCCTGCTTCGAGTCAGTCTGCCTTGGCGCGCTTGCACTGGTCTGATTCCTGCCGTCGCCCTGTGGTGTTTGCGGGCCTGTATCTGGGCATGCTGGGAATTCTGTTGAGCTTCATTCTGTTTTTGTGGAGGGCTGGCTCCTGGAATCCTTTAGTTGCTTACCTGAACAGTATCGGCAATGTGACCTGCGTGTTGTGCTTGCTTGCTGCTGTGTTCGCAGGATTTCTGTTGGGGGATGGAATCAATAACACCGGACGAACAGAACTGAAAAACTATCTGGGCGGAGCCCCTTTAAGTGATAATGCTTTTTCCGGTCTGTTGATGAGAAACCTGGTGAAGTCGGTCGGCTTGACATATGGTCTGCTGCTGCTGAGCTGTCTTCTGAGCCATGCCGCAATGATCTTGTATTTCGGGGCAAATGGTCACGTGCTGACAATGCAGTACTGGGAAATCTATGTCTCTGTACTGTCAACACAATCCGGTCCCTTTCTGTGTTTTACATCAGCTGTTTTCTGGGGAATCAGTACGACTCTGGTCTCAATTCTCTGGACAGGCCGTACCTGGTTTTATTTTGCTTTGATTGTGATTTTCGGAGGCCTCTGTGTCTCGTTCATCCTGATCAGTTCTTTCATGCGTACTGAATCGATCACGGGCTTGCTGCAAGGCTATCTGTTATTTCTTTCGGCCTGCATTCTGGGAGGGACGTTGACGGCTTTCGTTGTTGCATTGAAAAATGAACTGATCACCAGATTGACAATTCTGGGGGCAGTTCTTTTCTGTCTGTTTTCCGGCTGGTTCGCCTGGTCTTTGTCAGCCAATGATTACAAATCCCTGTTCTACAGTATTTACAATTCCAACTTTTTCTTTCAGGAAACAGGGGAGAACGGTCTAAGATTTTTTGTGTTTGTACTGCTCACGACTCTCGTCGCCCCCTTCGCGACGATCCCCCTGGCGATCTCCTGGAACCGCCATCGCTGACGTGTATTGTGTTTATTGTAACTATGAATCCTGAGGTAAGGTGATGACAACCGCCTTGTATGTAACGACGAAACAGTTCTGTAAGCGAGCCTGGCTCGGTGCGTTCATTGCTGTTGGAGTACTGTTGCTTGGTCCGCTGGCGTTTATGCTGTTGTCGCGAGTACTGGCGGTGAGCATCGGTCATCTCGCGGAGAATCTCCGCAGTTATTATTTTGCCTATCAGCTGATTTCCCTCGTCTGTTTTCTCGCCGTCGGCCTGCATGCACTGACCGGCTGTCAGCAGCTGTGTCGCGGGCTGCCTATCTCTTCGCGGGCGATTGCCTCCTGGATGATGCTGGCAATGGTCGGGCTGCTCGTCGTACTGCAGCTCGTGACCAACGGCGCGTATCGGCTGCTGTTTTTTGAAAAAGCGACCCTCACGCACGACTGGCCCATCTTGGGGCCGCTGCTGTTTATGATCACCTTGACCCTTGTGGGGAACTTCATTTACTGGAGTCTGAAAGCTCCCAGCTTCAGCCGGGTACTTTTCAGCGTCGGCTTGATCGGCGGGCTGTTTGCGTGGTTTCTTTCACGCTACTACCCGCACGGTTTTCAGAAGCCGTTCGTCATGTGGGAGCAGGTCGGCCTGGGCGAATTTGTCACGCTGCAGCTGGTCTGCCTGGGAGCCTGGTACCAGGGAACCCGGGAGTTCGCCCGCTTCCGCGCCGGAACCACGGCGCCCAGTGAGACCTGGTTTCGCGTCGAGCAACTCTGGTCGTCCCTGATTTCCGGCAGTGACTCCCGGCGGCTCCTGTTACCGCTTTCGAGTCGGATGGCACTGGCAAAGTTTCACTGGCGTCATTCCGGCCAGCTGGCCGTCATCATGGGGGGCGTGGTGCTCGGGCTGGCGGCCCTGATGATTAATCTGGAAAGCACCATTTCCTTTGACTATCACAGCCCGGGCATTAATGATTACCCTGAGCTGATTGAAAGTTTCTATGGGATGACGCTCCTGTTCAGCTGGATCGCCGCCATTTTTATGGCTGCCTTGTCAACCAGGGGGATGAATACCCAGGGACGCACCGGCATGAACTCGTTCCTGGCCAAAGCGCCTCTCTCCGATCGGGACTTGAACACCACGTTGACCCGCAATGTGGTGAAATTGTACGTGACTGGCTTCCTGCTGTTCCAGGCCAGTCTGCTGTTGAGCTACCTCGCACTCTGCCTGATTCATGGTGCGGAAGGCCGACATCCGGAACTGAAGACCATCTTCTGGGTCCGCCTCTGTGTTAACTACACGCTGATCATGCTGGTCGGCTTCTGGATCATCGGTGCGAACCTGGTATCCATCCTCTGGACCGGGCGCACCTGGTTTTACTGGACGATGCTCAGCCTGTTATCGGCCGGATTCCTCTCCCTGGTCGGATTGATGATCTTTTTGAACAGAATGATCTCCACCTTTGTCTACTTTCATTATTGTGAAATCGCGGTGGTGCTTTTGCTTTCGCTCCTGGTGTTGTCCGGCACAGTCTTCGCCTTTCGGTCTGCCAGGAAAAAAACACTGATTGGCCACAAGACCCCCTGGATCGCACTGGTCGGCTGGCTGCTGTGCACCAGTTTCGCCTGGTATTACCTGTATTCCGATCAGGTTTTCATGTATACCGATCGCATTGTCATGGAACGGCTGGTCGAACTGGTTTTCCTGGGAGCCGTGCTCTCCCTGGTAGTACTCCCCTTCGCGACGATCCCCCTGGCGGTCTCGTGGAACCGGCATCGTTAACAAAACAGGAATCAGTACCATGACAGACGGTCTGTTACGGGTTACAAAATATTCTTTGAGCACGCACCGGCGGAGTCTGTTTGTTCTCACTGCGGTGTTGGTATTCCCCTCACTGTTGATTCGGTTTTTGATCTTCCTTGATAAAATAACGTCGGATCAGCTTTCGCCGTTGCATCATCGACAATTCCCGTTTTTCAAAGTCTTTTTTTCCGGTTACCATTTCGCTTTTCTATCTCTCACAGGGATCGCGTTCCTTATTTTCTGTTTTTCGATGTTACCATTCAAACAGAAACTGATGCCGCGCATGCCTGTCTCGACTGCAGAATTAGTCAGCGGCCTGAACGTGTCGCTGCTGATCATCTTGTGCATAGTCAGCATCATTTCAAATGGGGCATTTCGTCTGTTGCTGTTTGATGCAGACGGGTTTCAAAAATACTGGCCAGTTGCAGGGCCGACGCTGTTCTTCATGACTTCGATCGTCGTTGTCCAATGGATTTACTGGGACATACAGAGAGTCGGATTTGCCCGTCTGCTGTTCTGGATCAGCTTTGTTCTGGGAATGTGTTACTGGTTACGATCCCGTTACTATCCTGATGGGTATGATATCTTTTCAGTTGCTCCCTGGGTGAAAGTGACCTGGCCTGAATTTTTCACCATGCTGACCGTTTTTGTGGCAGCCTGGATCGGGGCGATTCGTTCATGCGCCCAGGTCCGTTGTGGCACAGCCGTCCCCAGCCAGATGTGGGAACGTGTCTGGCAGGGAGTGGGCCGACTCGGGCATGTGACCTGGGGAGCAGGTCCCGCGAAGTCTGATTCCATCGCCAGTGCCTTTGCCCGGCTGTACTGGCGCGACAGTTGTAGTGCCGTGCTGCTTTTCTATGTTTCAATGGGCGCAGTCCTGTTTGCTTTTAGCCTGGTTATGGATGAAAGTCCTCGTGAAGTGGGCGCTTTGGCCATCGCGTGTTTGTGTTATTTCTGTTTCCTAATGGCACTTTCCCTGGCAGGTGCTCATACCAAAGGGTATCTGGCAGGCGCTCCGCTTGCAGATCGGGATATGGCTGCGATTCTGGTTCATTCCCTCCTGAAACTGGTTGTGCTGTTTATCTCGGCTGTTTTGCTGCTCGGACTGGCAGGTGGCTCTCTCATTACTCTGTTGCTACACGGGGCAGAAGCGACCAGAACATTGTGGCCCTGGGCCATCCTCTCTGCAGAGCACATTAGTTGGTATCACGCTTATGCTCTGCTGTTGCTGGCAACCTGGATCATGTTATCAAATTTAAACTCTCTGGTCTGGTCGCCTTATCAGAAACTGAGGAACTTTACCATTTGGGCTATGTTCCTGTTTCCGTTCCCAACATTCTTGATTTATGAGAATTTCGGTCCATTTTCTTCAGGTATTGTCGGGGACGTACTTTTTCTCTCACTCAGCGCCTTGATCTGGTCTGTCACCATCATGGCTTACATCCGCGCTTATGGGGCGGAATTAATCAGTGCTCGCGCAGTCTGGCTGACGGCGCTGTTCTGTCTGGTTGTACCCGCCTGCTATTGGAATTTCTGGCAGACGAACGGGCTGTCTCTGAGAGTCTTTTTGTCTTCCTTACTCATACTGGCTGCCACTCCTTTCGCGACGATTCCGTTGGGGGTGTCCCGAAGTCGGCACTGTTAACAAAACAGGAATCAGTACCATGACAGACGGTCTGTTACGGGTTACAAAATATTCTTTGAGATCACTCTGGCCGCTGGGGCTGGGGGTCATCGGACTGCTGGTGCTGCCTCCTCTCGGGATACGGTTGTTAAACCATTTCCTGGGTCGGTTTAATCCTCCATCGGCAGCTTCTTTAGGAGCCCATTTCTTTTTTATGGCGGTTTCCGTAATCATGCTCGCAGTAGTGAGTGGGGTCGTACTGGATCAGACAAAGGATTTGCTGTCCCGGATGCCTGTCAAAACAGCGGAGATTGTCAGTGGGCTGATCCTGTCCACCTTATTCGTGAGCGTCAGCGCCAGCCTGGTCTCGATTTTCATTTACCGTCAGTTTTTCTATGGAGAGATGATGTTCCGAGACGGCTGGCCGGTCCTGGGGCCAACTCTGTTTCTGGCGACGTTGATTGTCGTCTTCCATTGTGGTTTCTGGAATCTGCAGTCGTTCAGTTTATCCAGAGTGTTCTTTTGGATCTGTTTTGGTGACGCGATGTTTTTCTGGTTTATGTCTCGCTACTTCGACAGTAAATCCAGCAACAGCTTCGAGCCCTGGAAGCAGGTCACTCCCCTTGAGCTGATCACGATGTTGGTCGTATTTGTGGCTGCCTGGGTCGGGGCGATCCGTTCATGTGCCCGGGTGCGCTGCGGTGCCACTGAGCCCAGTCGGACCTGGGAACATTTGCAAACCAGGGTTAAAAGTCTGACGCACCAGACCTTCGTCAACGATCGAAAGCGTTTCGATTCCATTTCGGCTGCCTTTGCGCAACTTTACTGGCAAGACTCCTGTCGAATTATCGCTCTGATCTGCATGTGTCTGGGGTGTCTGGTGTTTGTTATGGCCCTGACTACCGGGAATCGTACCACCCCGGAAGTGATATCGCTCACAACGATGATTTTATTTTTTAGCGGTCTGTTTCTGCTGTTGGTGCTGGGAACGTCTTTATCGGCAAAAGAGTCAGGTCAAATGAAAGACTATCTGGCGATCGTCCCCCTTTCGGATCGAGATATGGCTCTCGTACTGACGCGTATGACTGCGAAAATGGTCCTGGTACTGGTCGGTTCAATTCTGCTGTTCGGGCTGGCCGGTGGTGCTCTGCTTTCCTGGTTGTTTGACGGCACAACAACAATCGCGGATGTACTGTCTCGACGGTTCAGTTCTGAATCGAGTTGGAACCCCGTCTATACGTATGCTTTGATTTTGCTGGCAGTCTGGGCGATAGTCGCGAATATTCTGGCCTTGAGCTGGTCACCACGCAGGGGATCCAAAGAGCTGATTGCTTCCATTCCTACCGTTGTGATCGCCACCGCTTTAATCAATGGTTTCAATCCGATCGTGGGAGACCGACTTTTTCTCTCGATCAGTGCATTGATCTGCCTGGCCACGATCCTGACTTACCTTGCCGCGTTTAAAACAGGGTTGCTGCAGGCACAGGCCCTCTGGCTGGCGGGGCTGTTCTGCCTGACTATCCCTGCCGTCTACTGGAATTTCTGGAGTACCAGCGCGTTGCCTCTCAAGCTGCTCTGGTCCTCCTTACTGATACTCGCCGTCACCCCGTTTGCCTCGATACCGCTGGCGGTCTCGTGGAACCGGCATCGTTAATTTTTGACAGGTACTTTAATGTCATCTGCCTTTGTTATGACAACACGACTGATCTGGAAGCGTGCCTGGCCGCAGGCGCTGTGTTGTGTCGTGGCCTTTGTGCTGTTGCCGTATGTGATTTGGAAAGTGAACGCAGTTGCGGAAGGGGCCGAGGGGCGTGTGCACATCGACCTCTTCAAATTTGGCTTCCTCTTTGGCTATTATATGTTCCTGTCCAGCAGCGTTTTTCTGGTCACCGCTGTTACTCTGACAATAGACTTTCAGAAGTATTTTCTCAGGCTGCCCATCCCGTCTCGTACGATCGCCAGCGGAATGATGTTCACGGCAGTGACGCTGTTTCTCTCGATGCAGCTGTTGACGAATGGATTCTACCGCCTGTTGTTCTTCGACCGGAACTGGCTGTCGGATTACTGGCCGCTGATGGGAACGCTAATGTTTCTCGTGACGCTCACACTGGTCGGGTATGCGGTTTTCTGGTTGCTGCAGGCCCCCAGTCTGACGCGATTGTGTGCCTCAGTCAGCTTTATCGCCGGGATGCTGGTCTGGTTTTTCGCCCGGTTTTATCCCGATGGATTCAGCGGAGCTGTCGTTCCCTGGGCTCGGGTGACTCCGGGAGAAGGGGCGGCCATGCTCGGTGTCTCGCTGGGCGCCTGGTACCTGGGAACCGTTGCCTTTGCACAGATCCGTTCGGGCACGGCAGTTCCCAGTTCCGCTTGGGAAAGCTGCAAACAATCGTGGAAAACACTGGCGGTGGGAGCGAGCTCAGAAAGGGAGACCGATCAACATACGCAAACCGCGATCGCCACACTGAAGCAGGTGCACTGGCGGGACTCCTGTCGAAGTGGAGTGCTCATCGGATTCGGCCTGGCGGGGGTGGCCTTCTGCTGCAATCTGGCTGCCTTCTTTGTCTGGGCAAAACCGGATGAATTTCTGCGCCTCCTTACCTATCTGCCTGTGTTGTTCCTGACCGGCCTGTTCCTGCAGTTTGCTGTTGGGACACTGATTGTCAAAGCTGGAGTGTCTCTCACTTCCATAGGGAAACAGCAAATGAAGGACTATTGGGCGACCTTCCCTCTCACAGATCGGGAACTTGCGGCAGCGCTGCTGCAGAACATTCTCAAGTCCGGGATGCTGGTGTTTCTGGCGATTGTGACAGTCGGTCTGGGAGGGAGCTATTTCCTGTATGCCCTGATCCAGGGGCAGGGAGTGATCAGTTCAGACTGGCAGTTTCTGGTCGAGCATCAACTGGTGAAAGCTGCGATCTACCAAGTCGTCTTCTTTCTGCTGATTTTTTGGTCGGGATATTTGAATTTCACTGCCGTCTGCTGGTTACCCCGACCCAGCGTTGGCTGGTGGGTTCTACTCGCGCTTCCTGTTCTGCTGATTATTTCCTGTTCGGTGAGTGAACTGCTGCCTGTCTTATGGACGCCCCTGTTTCTGCTGGATGCCTGTCTGATCTGGGGAGTGACTGTTCTCACCTTTCTGCACGCGTATCGCTCTCGCTTGATCGGTGGGAAAACCATCTGGCTTTCGGCCTTCTTCTACCTGCTGATCAGCATCGCCTTCTGGAATTTCTGGGATTCGGACCTGTTTTCCGACCGGGTTTTATCGTCTGCCTTGCTGGTCTTCACCGTGCTCCCCTTCGCGACGATACCGCTGGCGGTCTCCTGGAACCGGCATCGTTAATTTTTGATAGGTGCATTTGATGTCATCTGACTTTGTCATGACAACTCGACTCATCTGGAAGCGTGCCTGGCCGCCGGCGCTGGGTTGGGTTGCGGCCTTTGTGCCGTTTCCGTATGTGTTTTTGAAAGTGAACGCATATCTGGAAGGAGCCGGGGGGCGGGTTAACACCGACATCTTCGAGTTTGGCTTCCTCTTTGGCTATTATATGCTCCTGTCCACCCTCGCTTTTCTGGGGATCTCTGTGGCCATGACGACGGGCTTTCAGAAATATTTTCTCAGGCTGCCCATCCCGTCTCGTACGATCGCCAGCGGAATGATGTTCACGGCGGTGACGCTGTTTCTCTCGATGCAGTTGCTGACGAATGGATTTTACCGTCTGCTGTTCTTCGATCAGAACTGGCTGTCGGATTACTGGCCGCTCACGGGAACGCTAATGTTTCTCGTGACGCTCACACTGGTGGGGTATGCTGTTTACTGGTTGATGCAGGCACCCACTCTGACGCGCCTGTGTGCCTCGGTCGAATTGATTGGCGGGATGCTGCTCTGGTTTCTTTCCCGGTTTTATCCCGACGGTTTCGGCGGAGCTGTGGTTCCCTGGACCCGGGTGACGCCGGGAGAAGCGGCGGCCATGCTCGGAGTCTCGCTGGGAGCCTGGTACCTGGGAACCGCTGCCTTCGCACAGATCCGCTCCGGCACGGCAGTTCCCGGTCCCGCCTGGGAACTTATGAAACAATGGTGGAACACACTGGCTGTGGGGGCGCGCTCTGACAGAGAGACCGATCCCCATTCGCAAACCGCGATTGCCACACTGAAGCAGGTGCACTGGCGGAACTCCTGTCGCAGTGGCGTGCTGATCGGATTCGGTCTGGCGGGGGTGTCATTCTGCTGCAATCTGGCTGCCTTTTTCATCTGGGCGAAACCCGGTGCATATCCGAGACCGGTTTACATCCTGCCTGTGTCGTTTCTGACCTACGCGTTCCTGCAGTTTGCTGCTCTCGTTTTGCTGGTCAAGCAGGCATTCTCAGTTGCACCCCAGCCGAAACAGCAGATAAAGGACTATTGGGTTACCGTCCCTCTCACAGATCGGGAACTTGCAGCAGCGTTGCTGCAGAACATCCTCAAGGCTGGGATGCTGGTGCTGCTGGCGATAATTCCCATCGGCGCGGGAGGGAGTTATCTCCTGTATGCCCTGACCCAGGGGCTGGGAGTGATCAGTTCAGACTGGCAGTGGCTGGTCGAACACCAACTGGTTGCGGCTCCGATCGGTGTAGTCGTCATAACGATATTGTTTTACTGGTCCATCATTCTGAATTTCATCTCAGTCTTCTGGTTCCCCCGCCGCTTCGTTAGCTTGTGGGTTGTGGTCTCGCTGATTGTTTTGCTGATGATTTCCGTTTCCGTGAGTGAACTGCTGCCTGTCTTACGGACGCCCATTATTCTGCTGGATGCCTGCCTGATCCTGGGGGGAACAGTTCTCGCTTTTCTGCACGCGTATCGCTCTGCTCTGATCGGCGGGAAGACGATCTGGCGGTTGACCCTGTTTTCTCTGCTGCTCTGCATCGCCTTCTGGAATTTCTCGAGACCAGACATGTTTGTAATGTCTGTCGCCCTGGTATTCACCGTGCTCCCCTTCGCCACGATTCCCCTGGTGGTCTCGTGGAACCGGCATCGTTAATTGTTCAAGGTGCAACCATGTCGTCTGCCTTTGTCATGACAACTCGACTCATCTGGAAGCGTGCCTGGCTCGGGGCACTGCTGACAGGGCTGGTCCTTGTGACGGGACCGGTGGTCATGCCGGCCGTGCTGCACCTGTTGCCGGGCGCTGTGAATGAAAATCTCGCACAACTGTTTCGCAGCCAATTGCTGATCCTGGGACTGTCGTGGGCGGCCTTTGGTTGGTTGTGTATCAACGCGGCTTATCAGAGCCCGCTGCAGCTCACGCGGGGGCTGCCTGTCTCGTCCACCCGTATCGCCAGTTGGGTGATGTGGTCTACGGTGGTGATGGTGGTCGTACCCGCGCTGCTGATCAACGGCCTGGTGCGGTTTCTGTTCATGGACGCCAGCTGGCCCGACCGCGACTGCTCCGTGCTGGGGCCGACCCTGTTTATTACGGCGCTCATCATGGTCGCCTGGTCGGCGTACTGGAGCCTGCAGACTCCGGGGTTCTGGCGGCTGCTGTTCTGGACCAGCGCTGTAGCAGCACTCGTTGCCTGGTTGATCTCCCGCTATTATCCAGAGGGAGTCGAGGGTCAACTGGTTCCCTGGAACAGAGTTACATTGTCGGAATGGCTCACCCTGCTGGCAGTGACGGGTTGTGCCTGGCTGGCAGGAATACACTCATATGCCCGTATTCGCTGTGGCGCCGCGGTGACAAGCCGTCCCTGGTCGAGAATTGAGGACTGGTTGAATGGCGACCGCCTGCAGCGCTGTGAGCAAGGTGTTTTGATTTCCCGATCCCGCACGCAGGCTTTTGCCCGCCTGCACTGGCGCGATGGTTGTCAACCGGCGGTGTTGACGCTGATCATCTTTGGAGGCATCAGTCTGCTCCTCAATCTCTCCGGCTATCTGTATAAGGCTGCCTACGGCGTAGAGAACCCGATTGTGGGCAGTAATCCTGCGGTGAGCACCGCCATGGTCTTTCTGATTTCTTCGTTCTCATTGTTACTGACTCTCGGTCTATCCCTGACGCTCCAGGACTTCTCATCGATGAAAGGCTATCTGGCGCAAATGCCGGTCTCGGACTGGCAGTTGTCAAAAGCGTTGATCATCAACCTGCTTAAATCGCTGGGGCACCTGGTGTTCTGGGTGGTGATTGTCGGTTGGGGAGGCAGCTATCTCTGCATGATCTGCTACCAGGGACTGGATGTCCTGAAAGCAGACTGGCACTGGATGCTGCAGCATCAGTCGCAAGAGTATTTCATCCTGGTACCACTGCTCTTACTGCTGGTGGCCTGGTCACTGATCGCCAACGGACTGGCACTGATCTGGACCGGTCATACGAAATTCATCGAGAGTGTTTTTTACCTGGGAATGGCGTTGTTTTTTGTCACGTTGTTTATGGCGGAAGGGCCACTGAGAAATCAATGGACCGTTTTATCGCTCGTCTGGTCACTGTTGATCATCGGTCTGGTTTGTATTGTGACGATTCTGGCTTACCGATACACATACCATCGCGGTCTGATGACACGACGTTCTATCTCGCTGGCGATTCGATTCTATCTGGTGCTGGGCATCGTCTTCTGGAATTTCTGGGATACGGATCAGTTGATGGTCCGGATTTTATTGACCGCTTTGCTGGCATTCACCGTGCTCCCCTTCGCCACAATTCCGCTGGCGGTCTACTGGAACCGGCATCGGTGATGTGTTCTGTTTTGTTTTTGTTTTACTTTCAACTTGAATCCTGAGGTGTCGTGATGACAACCGCCTTGTATGTGACAACCAAACAGTTTTGTAAACGGGCCTGGCTGGGGGCGCTGCTCGCTGTGGGCACGCTGGTGCTCGGGCCGCTGGCGTTTCTGCTGCTCACGCGACTGCAGGGACTGAACCTCGAATACATGGAGCACGACCTCACCGGCTACCACTTCGCCTACCTCGGGCTCTCCTGGGTCTGCTTCCTCGGCGTCTGCCTGCATGCCCAGTCGGGCTGCCAGAAACTCTGCATGTCGCTCCCTGTCAGCTCGCGGGCGATTGCCAGCTGGATGATGTTCACGATGGTGGGACTGGTTGTGCTGCTCGAACTACTGACCAGCGGTGCCTATCGCATGCTGTTTTTCGACGAACACTGGCTGGCCGACTATTGGCCGCTGCTCGGGCCGCTACTGTTTATTGTCACGCTGATCCTCGTCGGGCACTGCCTGTTCTGGATGATGCAGGCGCCCAGTTTCACCCGCGTGGGAGTGGGGCTGGCTCTGATCGCGGGCCTGTTTTACTGGTTCGTCAGCCGTTATTATCCAAACGGTTTCGAGGCAAAACTGGTGCCCTGGAGCCGCGTTTCGCTGGGTGAATTCGTCAGCCTGCAACTGGTCTGCGTGGCCGCCTGGTATCAGGGAACCCGCGCCTTTGCCGATTACCGGTCCGGTATCGCGGTCCCCAGTCCGGCCTGGGAACGGATGACCCTCTTGTGGAATGGCCTGTTGACCGGCGCCATTCCCGATCAGCCCCTGGTGCCTCTCTCCAAGAGTGACACATTGGCAAAACTGCACTGGCGGGATTCCTGTCACCGTGCGGTCATCTTTGCGGGGATCCTCTTCGGCTGCATGGAACTGGGAATCGTCCTGGCTTTAGGAGCCCGATTGCATCTGGAGCAGCGGCACCTGTTTGAAGCTGCGGAGGGCTGCATGATCGTCACGATGATGAACAGTTTCATCGCATCGATTCTGGTCGCCTTTCTGCTGGGGGATGGGATCTGCGCTCCGGGACGTTCGGAAATGCGGCGTTACCTGGCGATCGCTCCCCTCGTGGATCAGGAATTGAACCGGAGGTTATTTCGCAACCTGGTCAAAACCAGCGTCTACATTCTCGCGATTATTTTTGGCGTGCTGCTGCTCAGCCTGGCAATCAACGCGCTCTTCTGGGGCCCCGATCTCTTGCAGGCTTTCTTTCAACGACTGTTTACACACATCCAGTTCTTTGTGCAGTTGCTGCTGGCGGTCGGCGGTTTCTGGATCATTGCTGCTAACGCGGTTGCGGTTCTCTGGACGGGACGAACCTGGTTCATCAATTCCGCGGTCGGTGTCGTGTTCGGCGGACTCATCTTCTATATCATCGCGATCAATCTTCTCGAAACGACTTTCAGGGATTTTCCGCTGTCAGAGTATATCGTCAGCGGCATGTTGCTCCTGGTCTATGCCCTGATTGTGGGAGGCATGTTTGCCGCCTATGCTGCCGCCCTGTACCAGGGGCTGATCTCCAATACAAAAATGCTACTCTGCGTTGCGATCTTCTGCCTGGGGCTATCGAGCATTGTGGTCGGGATTCTCAATCATGCCTGGCAGTATCACGGTCAGGTGCAGTGGGCACTCTTCTTCATCTATTCGGCTCTGCTGGCCCTGCTGCTGACACCGTTCGCCACCATTCCGCTGGCCCTCCGCTGGAACCGTCACCGCTAAGAAACTGACAACGAGGAAAAACCGATGCACTCCGTATTCTATACAACCACAAGATTATTTCTGAAACGTGCCTGGGGTGGGGCGCTGCTGGCGGTCTCCGTGCTGGTGTTGAGCCCGCTCCTGTATCGCATCGTGTATGCCTCGCAGTCGTCGGGGCGCGTGTTGGCCAACGACGACCTGTTTGGCGTGCACATCATGTACCTGGTGCTCTCGTCGATCTTCTTTCTGGCAGTCTGCTATTATTCCATTCAGGGAACCCACAAAATCTGCATGGGGCTCCCCGTGCGTTCCCGACCCATCGCGACCTGGATGATGCTCGCCACCGTCTGCCTGGCGGTAATATTGCAACTCGTCACCAACGGCGCCTACCGGCTGCTCTTTTTCGATTCGCACTGGCTCTCCGATTACTGGCCTCTGTTCGGGCCACTCCTGTTTCTGGTGACTTTGATTCTGGTCAGTCATGCGATTTACTGGGGCCTGTACGCGATCAGTTTTACCCGGGCCCTCTGCTGGGCCGGCACGGTGGTCGGACTGTTCTGGTGGTTCGTGGCCCGCTATTACCCGGACGGGTTTCAGAAGTCTGCCGTATCGTGGAAACAGGTCACGCTGACGGAATTCCTGACGCTGCTCACCGTCAGCCTGGGCGCCTGGTATCTGGGAACGCGGGAATTTGCCAACGTGCGTTCCGGCGTCGCGGTCCCCAGTCCCTACTGGCAAAAAATGCAGGGCTGGTGGGAATCGGTCATGACCGGCACCGCGTCTGCCAGCAGTCAGCGCCCCGTTTCCATCAGCGCTTCTCTCTCCCGTCTGCACTGGCGGGATGCCTGTCAGCGTACCGTCCTGGGGTCTGGCATAGCGTGCGGCGCCGCGGTCTGGGTGGTCAATCTGATCATGATGCGCGAGTTCGGCTCGACGCTCCGACAATGGTCTGATGGTTTTCTGACGATTGTCGGCGTGTTTGGTATCCTGGGAGGCATGCTCTCAGCCTTCCAGATCGGCGAAGGCGTTTGTGTTTCGGGTCGGGCGGAGATGAAGACCTTCCTCGCGACGGCTCCTTTGTCGGATCGCGAGTTCTGTCGCGCCCTGTTCCGCAATCTGGTCAAGTCTGTGCTGGCGATTTTTCTGCTGATTGAGCTGGGACTGGTGATGACCATTGTCACCCTGTTGCTCCTCAAAGGCCCGTCGCTGCTCGACTGGGAACTGGTGCGTGTGAGCGGAATTCTGCTGAAATACGCCTGTTATTACCTGGTTGCCTTCTGGATTATCGCAGCGAATGTGATTTCCCTGTTCTGGACAGGCCGCACCTGGTTTATCTATAGCGTGATTGCGGTAATGCTCGGGTTGTTCGCGTTTTTTGTGGGGGTCGGCTCCTACCTGGAACGCACCTCCATACATCGCCTGGGGGCTCCCGGTTATTCTAACTTCATGCTGTTTTTAATCTTCTTCTTCCTGCTGAGCACCCTGCTGATTCTGGGGGGCATGATTTTCGCCTACCTGGTTGCCTGCCGCAAAAAACTGATTCGATTTTCCACATGCCTGCTGGTCTGCATTCTCTGGAGCACCAGCATCGCGCTGGCATGCTACTTCTTCGTCTCTCTCCCCGGGTCAGATCTACCGCACGAGTACGCGAGGGAGGTTGTGGATCTCTGTATTCAGCTCTTTTTCTTTGCCGTCTGTTCGCTTTCCCTGGCCCCCATTGCCACCGTGCCGCTGGCCCTGCATTGGAACCGGCATCGATAAGCTGTGGAACTCCAAGCAATTACGGCAGACGCTTTCCGTCGTAAATCGTGTGAAAATCTGACTTTCAATTCAATTCGGCCTCGATAGTGACTTGCAGTCCTGCGCCCAGCAACTAAAAATAAGCAATTAAGGCAACTTATCTGGGTCGGGAGTGTGTTGTTGACCGTGCACCCGCCGTAAACTGTGTGCACACATTCACCGAAAACAGTCGGTTGTCCCCCCTGAACCGCTTTTTGAGTCGACTAACGTAGTGAGGTGATATGATGCCGCGAAATGCCTGTCACAAACTGGTGCGGACCCTGATCGCAGGTGGAGCAGCTGCATTGCTGATTCACGTCGGTGTGGCCAGCCTGCTGGCTGCGGATCCGGTCATCAAAGTTCCCGCCGGCTTACCCCCCGTGCCGTTTCCCGCAGACAACCCGCCGACCGCGGAAAAAATTGCCCTCGGGAAACAGCTCTACTTCGACAAACGACTTTCACGCGACAATACGATCTCCTGTGCCAGCTGTCACGATCCCGCGAAGGGCTACAGCAACGCCGATCAGTTCGCGACTGGCTTCAAAGGTCAGAAGGGGGGCCGCAACTCCCCCACTGTTCTCAACGCAGCCTACAACAACTTCCAGTTCTGGGATGGCCGCGCCGGCTCACTCGAAGAGCAGGCGGTCGGTCCGATCGCCAACCCGATCGAAATGAACCTGACTCTCCCGGAAGCCGTCGACCGGATCAACAAGATCCCTGGCTACAAGGCACAGTTCCAGAAAGTTTTCGGCTCCGACGCTACCGAGGATAACATCGCCAAGGCGATCGCCTCTTATGAACGTACAATCCTGTGCGGCGATGCCCCTTACGACCGCTTCAAGGCAGGCGACAAGAAAGCACTCTCACCCGCTGCTGAGCGGGGCAGGGTACTCTTTTTCGGCCGGGCGGCCTGCAGTTCCTGTCATTCCGGACCCAATTTCACCGACAATGCCTTCCACAACATCGGCGTCGGCATGGATGCGAAGAAACCGGATGAAGGACGCAAGACAATCAGCAAACTCGGCGGCGATACCGGCAGCTTCAAAACACCGACGCTGCGTGATATTGCGAAGTCCGGTCCCTACATGCACGACGGCAGCCTGAAGACTTTGAAAGAAGTTGTTGAACACTATAATAAAGGCGGTGTTCCCAACGAATTTCTCGATGAAGAGATTTTCAAACTGAATTTGACACCGCAGGAAGTGGATGACCTGGTGACTTTCATGAAGGAAGGTCTGACCAGTTCGAGTTATCCTGATCATAAAATGCCCGAGTTACCCAAGTAAGTTCTCGGCGGACATTTCGCGTTACAGGATGAGTTTGGAAACTAATTGAAAATCCCCTTTTCAAAGGAAGATGAACACCATGCAGTGGAATTTACAACAAATCTTGAAGCTCAGCGCGTACTGCCTGACCGCAGCCTGCCTGACACTCGGAAGTTCTCATCTGATCGCCGATGAAAAAGGTGATAAGAAAGGCGACGAAAAGAAAGCCGCCGAAAAGAAAGAAGAACCCAAGAAAGAGGCTCCTAAAAAAGAAGAGCCCAAAAAAGAAGCTCCCAAGAAGGAAGAACCTAAAAAGGAAGCTCCTAAGAAAGAGGAGCCCAAGAAAGAAGAACCCAAAAAGCCGGCCGTGACCGTCAAGACTCTGGTCACCAACCTGGAAAGTCCCAGCGGGATCGCCATTCAGGACGGCACCGGACACGTCTTCGTCGCCAGCCGCTACGGTATCTATCGCTATGACGCCAAGGGCAAAACCGTTGATCTGGAAATCGACGCCTACCCGACCGATGTCTACGGCAAAGGCCCCAAATACAACATCGGACCCCTGGGTCTGACCTTCATGAGCAAGGACATGCTGGTCGTCGGCGACGGCAGCCGTCCCGATGGTGAAGAACTGGTCCGCATCTACAAGGTCGGCGACAAGCCCCTGGAAAAATGGGTCAAAGAAGATACCGCTGCCCAGACTCTGGGACCGATCAAAGCCAGCGACAAGTCTGCCAAAGGCGAAGGCAACTTCTACGGCGTCGCTTTCGGTGCCGATGCCATCTACGTCACCTGTAACGGCGACGATACCAAAGGCTGGGTCGCCAAGTCGGTCGTCAAAGACGGCAAAGCCGGTCCGCTGGAACCCAGCATCGAAACCAAAACCGCGACCAACGTCGACGCTCCCGCAGCTATCACCTTCACGCTCGACGGAAAAGAACTGGTCGTCGGTCAGATGGGTGAAGTCAACGTGGCCGGCGATTCGCTGCTGACCTTCTACGATCCCAAAACCGGTAAGCTGACCAAGAGCCTGAAAACCGGCCTGAGCGACATCGCCGGCCTGGCTTACAGCCCCAAAACCAAGAAGCTTTACGCCACCGATTTCTCCTGGGTCGACGCTGCCAAAGGCGGTCTGTTCGAACTGAAAATCGACGGCGACAAAGTGACTGCCGAAAAGATTGTCTCTCTGGACAAGCCGGCTGCCATCGCCTTTGACAAGGAAGGCAACCTGTATCTGACTACGTTCGGAACTCAGGGAAAAGATCCGGAAAAATCGCCCGGTTCACTTTCCGTCATCAAGGCTGGTCTCTAAAACAGACGCTCATGACACGGGTTGATCCTGCAGGCAGGCAGCCCGTGTTCTGTTATATACAACAATTTCGATTCACCGTTTTTTGAAGGTAAGACAAGACTAATGACAGCTCAAGTAATGCAGCCCGCTCCCGATTTCGCACTGCAGGGTTACGATCGCACATCCGATTCTTTCAAGGATTACAAACTGGAAGACTTCAAAGGCAAATGGGTTTGCCTGTTCTTCTATCCCCTGGACTTCACCTTCGTCTGCCCGACTGAGTTGGTCGCATTCAACGAAGCCCTGGGACAGTTCGAAGAACGCAATTGCCAGGTACTGACCGCCAGCACCGACAGCAAGTACTCCCACAAAGGCTGGTGCGACGCTGATCCTCAACTGGCCGACCTGAAGTACCCCATGCTGGCTGACGGAACTCACAAGCTCTCCAGCGACTACGGCGTCCTGAAAGAAGAGCTCGGCATCTCACTGCGTGGTATCTTCCTGATCGATCCGGAAGGCGTCTGCCAGTGGCTGGCCATCCACCCGCTGAGCGTCGGACGTAACGTCGACGAAGTGCTGCGTGTTCTCGACGCACTCCAGACAGGCGAAAACGTCCCCTGTAACTGGAAAAAAGGCGAAAAGACTCTCTAAGTCTTTCCCCGACTGCCAAAGCATTCAAAGCAGGAGTTTCCCAAATGGGACTCCTGCTTTTTTGTGCGCGGTTTATTTGCCACTCGTTAGAATATATTCAGAAAGCGGTTCCTGACATTTTTTAATTCTCTATGCAGGAGTGTTCTTAACCTGCAGGATCATAGATCGGTAGGATGATTTCGAGATGCAAATTGCACCAGCCATAATTGAATCTCTTGACGCGATCCCATGGCTGAAAGCCGGTGGAAAGGAATCATCTATTTCGACCGAGAAGCATTTGAGGCAAGTGCAAACCTGGGAGGAGGCCGACGAAGCGTACAACGAAGAATGGGAAACGATAAAAGAACTTCAGCAGAATTCAATCGCCAGGACACTGGCAACGCAGTATCGAGAACAATTTAATCAATGGAATGATTTAATTGTCGTGGTGAGGCAAGAGGTGTCACAGCGTGTCACTCCCGCCATCACTGAAACCATTGGAGCGATTGGTCTGAACCCTTTCTACGCAAACGCAGTCTGTCGAGACATTCAGTTGTATGTAATGGAAATGACATACGCTCAATACGGGTGTGTCGTTCCGATATTCTTCAGGAACCTGTTCACGGTTTACAATCTGGGACACTTTCCCTGCGGCTGGGGAGGAGGGAGCTTTCCAGATGGTTTTCTGCTGTACTATTAATGAACGGCAGAAAGGTGGGATAGAAAAATGTCAGGAACCTGTATTCGACTGACTGGAGCTGGACCACTCAAATTATCATGAAACTGTATCCCCAAAGCACGAATCAACTCCAAGTCAGACCCCGGAAAGCAGCAAACGGCGTCACGGAGTTGTTTTGAGGGCAGGCCTGCCTTTCTTGATCTTGCCACATTCACCATTGAGGCTTCCACCACGGTGGCCAGATCTCTCGCGGTTGTGACTGAATGAGTTCGATGTGCCCAAAGTTCTGTTCCACGAGCTGGAATAATTCAATAATCGCTGACATATACTCTGATCCGATCAGATGTGATTCCGTTGTCGTATGTACGAAGAGACGAATCCCATCCGACTCAAGCACGACATCAAACATCTCATTCCGGTGATCGGTAACCACTTTCACGGTCCTGCTGAGTTCTGTGCTGAACTCCCTGCCCATTCTCTCTAAGTCAATCTCAGTATCAGGCTGTGAACGGAACTCAAAAGTCCACTTCGAGTGCCACAACCCAGCATGGTCCACAGAAATCGCAGGCCAGTTATGGTTCACCAGATTGTGATCTTCGTATCCAGAGCTCATATTCTAATCTTCGGGGCAAGATGTTTCCGGACAACTATGGCATCAACTACAGGAAGCTTCGCAACTGTGATTTTACGTTTTCTTACGGGTCATTAAAATAGTGTCTCAACAATATTACCTGTCACAATCAGCGGGGCTCGAATTTTCAGGACGCAACAATATCACTTGAAACACGTTTCGATTTGACGGTACCATTCTAACCTGACAAATATTATTCACCGCTGGATTGGAATCTTTCGAGGGCAAGTTTGATTCGTTCAGAAACCTCTTCATTTGGCAGGGCTAACGAAAGAGCCCTCTCGTAAGCGACTTTTGCCCCTTTTAGATCTCCTGATTCGAACAGCGCATCGCCGAGGTCGACTAAGTAATCCGGTTGATCTTCACACAACTTAACAGCTTTTCTGAGACTCAATATCGCTGCAGAGTTGTTTCCCAGTCTCAAATTGATTGCTCCTACAGCATGTATCGATTCGTGATCCCCGGGCTCCATGCGAACGATGGCCTCATATCTCAACAATGCTTCTTCCAGCTTACCAGTTGATTCCAATGCGCGTCCCAGTTCGTAAAGTCTGTCAGTGTTGTCGGGATCGCTCTCAATCGTGTGGGTAAGTTCAATAAGTCTGTTTTCAAGCTGTGGATTGTCTGACATTGGGATATCTCTTGATCTAGTAGCTTCATTGTCCTGTCACATGTCAGTGTCAACCAACAATCATTTCCCGTTCTGCCCACCGGCCCGCGGCGTTGCTTCGATCCAGACGCTGTATCCGGGGAACAGCGTCTCCGCCGTCTTCTTGCCTGCGAATGATTGGGGAACATACCGCGCGCTCAGCAGTTCCAGCTTGTCATTCTGTTTGCGGGTGACATGCTGCGTTCCCACCGAGCCGGTGATGCAGCTCTGCTGAGGCTCCTGCCGGGTGATATACCTGGCGATTGCTTCCCGGGTCTCGTCACCGGGACGGTAGAAGCTGAAAACGGCCAGGTCCGTGCCCTGAATGACGGGGCGATCGGTCTCGATGATGAGCTGCCAGTGACCTTCGTCGTTGATGCTCAGCGATCCTTCGAGTTGCACAATGCGTCCCCGCGGAGCAGCGGGGATGTCGGAGTGGTCGTCTTCCGGCGCGGGTTTCACCAGCACGGGGAAGGGAATCGGGCGAATGGCCCCATACAGTCTCCACGCTTTGCCGGGCGGCAGATAGACCAGCATCTTCCAGCCCATGGGGTTATGGCAGAAGAGACCGATCGCCTGCAGTTTGTCAGGGGCAGCCTTGGCAGAGGCAATCAGTTTTTGCCGGGCGATTTGGGCAGCGGTCGGGCCCTCAGTTTCAAACAGGTCGCCAGCACTCGCCTTCGTTGCGGAAAGGGGCTGATCTGCGTGAGCGAGTTTCTCAAAGATTGACAACATCCCCAAAACGATGATTGTCACTAGAGCGGTTACCAGCTTACTGGTTTTAGTCCTGCGTAGACGTGATTCCTGATTCATCGGCTCGTGTCTCCAGATTCGAGTTGAGACGGGATTATCAGCTTGTAGTCTAACGTTGTTGCTGTTTGAATGACTAGACCAGATCCCGTGACCGGCTGGCACCGTTGCTTCTGTTCCTCGATAGCTGAAACAGAAGCACTATAATAATATGACATTATATCGGTTGCCATCGGCCTTGGCCCTGCACGAACCCATCAACAAACTGTACGGCGGTAGTTCGAGTGTTTGGTATTCCTCAAAGTCGTGCTCAATTTCGACTCGAACATCAGTCAAGAATTACGAACTGTCTCTCAGGGACATTGATTATGCCAAAAAGCAAAATTGCTGGATACATAACGGTCTCTATTACTTGTAATAACATCGCCGATGCTCGTGATTATCTTGATGAACTTGAAGACAAGGTTCACGGTCTGGCAAAGATCTATAAGAGCGCCCGGGTATCGACGTCACATGCATCAGACTCAAAAGAAGGCTGGACAGAGGTCTTTGCGCTACAACTGGAGACTCTCGACATAGCCGGCTCTGTAACGGAAGACATTGTCGCAATCGTACGATCAATGGGAATTCCGAAAGGTTGCAGTATCGAAATGGGAAAACGTGAAATCGGCGACCCTGTTGACAGATCATTTCGAAGAAAAGTCTTTATCAATCGGAACACTATCTGGCAGCCTGACGGCAAGAAATTTGTAGAAAAGCAGGGGGCCATTAAATTACCTCGACGGATTTCATATCTGACAGACATTGTGCAGCAGTATTACCAAATCGGTGGTAATGATGTTGGCAGGATCTTTCGGTCAGAGAAGAGTCCGCATGATTTCCTGGAAGAACTGACGACAAATGAAACCGACCGTCTTGTTTCTATCTATGGTCGAATTATTAAGAGCAACGATCATCTCTGGGTTTTGAGTTGGCTTCAAGAGAACGGGGATGGGAGTGTTTCGATCGAAAAGGCCCAGGTGGTGTACTTCTTTGCCTTGCTTGACAGGCTCAATGAATGCGGGTTATCGGGAGAAAAAAGATATATTGAACTTGTTGATTGGGATCAGCTGATTTAGAGAGGTGAGATCCATCAGGCACGCTTGTAATGATTGACATAACGTTACGGGAGATATGGTTCGGCAGAAACCGAAGTGACCGGGTGGCACCGTTGGCTTGTCCAACGGTGATGGGAGTAAACGGCGAAGCCACAACGGACTACCTCCCCCCGGCGATCTCAATAAAACTGCCCGTGGTATAAGTGGCTTCGTCAGAAAGCAGCCACAGAATCGCATACGCAACCTCTTCCGTCGTTCCGCCCCGTTTGAGGGGGACCTGTGATTTGACCCGTTCAATGCGGTTCGGTTCGCCGCCGCTGGCGTGCATCGCCGTGTCGATGAAGCCGGGCCGGACGGCATTGACCCGGATGCCTGCGTCTGCGACTTCTTTGGAAAGACCCCGCGTCAATGAGTCGACGGCCCCTTTGGAAGACGCGTAGTCCACGTATTCAAACGGAGATCCTGCGCGGGAGGCCAGCGAAGAGACATTCACGATCGCGCCCCCCTGACCGCCGTGGTGCGTGGACATCCTGCGGATCGCGGCCCGCGAGCAGAGGAAGCTGCCGAACACGTTGGTGTCGAAGATCCGCTTCCAGCGATCATAGGTCATCTCCTCGAATTTCATCTGCTGTTCGAGGATGCCGGCGTTGTTCACGAGTGCCGTGACCGGTCCCAGTTTTTCGTCCGTAGTCTGGAACAGCCGTTCGACTTCGTCTTCGACGGAGACATCGGCCTGGACGGCAATCGCGGTGCCGCCCGCGTTACGAATCCGGCAGACAACGGAATCCGCCGAGGTTTCATTATTCTTGAAATTCACACAGACCGCATAGCCTCGTTGTGCGGCCAGTACAGAGGTGGCTGCGCCAATCCCCTGTCCGCCGCCTGTAATAATGGCAACCTGTTTCATGACCGAGCCCATTCTATGAAACATGACATGCTGAAATGGAAAGACGTGTCCTATCCCCTATTATAGGCATGTTGTTACGCTGAAACAGCCCCCGTTCTGAGACTGTCAGATGACTGTCAAAAATGCGGCCGGGAGGAGGCTTCGAGTCGAGGATTGCAGGCAATTCCGGATTCCAGAACCGATTTTCCGTGACTTGGATCGAGGCCGCTGGTACTTTAAAATATGCAGACCCGCATCGAAAACCTGAATGAACGAAACTGTATCCCTGTCTGATTCCATTGAGGAGAAATCCGTTGAAGTGCTCGCCGATTCTGTCTAAATGTTGCCTGCTGCTGCTGTCCGCCTTCTGCTTCATTTCCTGTACCGCCGCCGATCAGCCGGAACAGGCCCAGGTGAAAACAGAAAACCCGGAGAGCCAGGACCAGGGCGATAAACTCTCTGTCCTGTTAATCGACGGGCAGAATAATCACAACTGGCGGGAGACCACGCCAATCCTGAAAAAGATCCTGGAGAATTCAGGGAAGTTTACCGTCGAAGTCTCCACGACACCGCCGGGCGTGCCCCGCACTCCGCGGAAGCCGGCGAACAAGAAGCTGACACCCGAGCAGGAAAAACAGTTCGAAGAATATGTGGAAGCCTGGAAGGCGGAAGTCGCCCGGCTGAAGAAGGAAAACCCGGCGCTGTGGAAGCAGTGGCGTCCCGATTTCAAAAAGTACGATGTTATCGTGAGCAACTACAACGGCGAAAACTGGCCCAAAGCAGTACAACAGGCCTTCGACGAATACGTCAGCAACGGGGGCGGATTTGTCTCCGTGCACGCAGCCGACAATGCATTTCCGGACTGGCCCGCTTACAACCAGATGATTGCCGTCGGCGGCTGGGGCGGTCGCGATGAAAACTCCGGCCCGATGCTCCGTCTGCGGGACGGCAAATGGGAGCAGGACGTCACCGCCGGCCGCGGGGGCACGCATGGCACCCGGATTCCCGTGGTCGTCAAAGTCCGCGAAGCCGAACATCCGATTGTGAAAGGTCTGCCTCTGGAGTGGATGCATCCGGCGGATGAAGTTTACGGCAAACTTCGCGGTCCTGCCGAGAATGTCCAAGTGCTGGCGACCGCTTATTCCGAACCGAACGAACGGGGAACCGGCGAGCATGAACCGATCATGATGACCATCGATTACGGCAAAGGCCGCGTCTTTCACACGACCCTCGGTCACGATACCACGGCTCTGCAGGGGACCGGCTTTCAGATTACGCTGCAGCGGGGGACCGAATGGGCGGCGACCGGCGATGTGACGCAGACGGTTCCCGAAGTCGCCTGGAAAGACAACGAGCCGACCGTGCAGGCTCCTTAAGCGCGATGCTTCAGCAGACTATCAACGCTGGGAGGGTGAAGTCAGTCAGCTGGCCTCACCCTCTTCCAGTTTCTTATGCAGGTGCACGGGTTCTCCCTGCACCTTCCGCATCCGCAGGTTGAGCATTTCTACTGTGACGGAGAAGGCCATCGCGAAATAGATGTAGCCTTTGGGGACGTGCACCCCGAAGCCTTCGACCATCAGCGTCACGCCGACCATGATCAGGAACGAGAGGGCCAGGATTTTAATGGTCGGGTGCTTGTCCACAAAATCGCCGATCGGCTTGGCGGCGAACAGCATCACGCCGACCGAGAGCACAATCGCGATCGCCATGATCATGATATGATCGGACAGACCGACGGCAGTAATCACCGAGTCCAGCGAGAAGACAATATCCAGCACCCCGATCTGCACCAGCACCGAACCAAAAGTGGCGGTCGCAGTGGACGAGGCCTGTTCGTGAGGTGTGGGGCCTTCGAGGCTGTTATGGATTTCATGCGTGGCCTTGGCCAGCAGGAACAGACCGCCGCCGATCAGGATCAGATCGCGTCCTGACAAATCGTAACCGAACAGGGAAAACCAGGGTTCGGTCAGCCCCATGACCCAGGAGATGGAGAACAGCAGGATCAGTCGGGCGATCATCGCCAGGCTCAGTCCCAGCGTGCGGGCCAGGTCGCGCTGCTTTTCGGGGAGCCGTCCCACCAGGATGGAAATGAAAATGATGTTATCGATCCCGAGGACAATTTCCAGACTGGCCAGCGTCGCCAATGCGATCCAGGCTTCAGGGCTGGCGATCCATTCAAACATAGTGGCTCCTCTAAGGTTGTGGGGTGTAGAACTGGACCCGGATTATACAGATCGCATCGGTTCTGAAAAGCACAGCAACGCAGGACGCCCTGAGAGGGTTGACGGAAATCAGGCCGAATCGAGCAGAATCACAGAAATATACTGCTGTGCTCAGGTCTGTAGCCGGGCTGACAACTGAATAACGACTGTAATCGCCCCGAAAGTGGGGTAGAGCCACAGGTTAATGAATTGCGAAAATCCGCTGAAATTTTGTTTATTTGTTGTATTTACCCTATTTGATGGGTACTATACGAAACACTAGACATGTAATGACCATACGTAACCTTCCTTGAGATTTGCAGCCGGGTACCGCCAACTATGTTCCCCTTTCGATGGTTGAACTCACTGCAGGACCAGTTTCAGTCTTGCCTTGTGAGGGACCGCCGCAGACGCCAGCTCCAGCAGCACCATTCACATGCACCGCGTATCGCGCGTGCCGTCTCGCTGCATGCCGCAGAGTCATTGGAAGTTCGCATGCTGCTGACCACATTCACGGTGGTCAACACGGACGATTCCGGCGAAGGGAGTTTGCGGGCAGCGATCGAAGCCGCCAATGCCCAGGCAGGGGCGGATGAAATCACATTCGCTGCCGCCCTCAAGGGACAGACGATTGAGCTCGCCTCTGAATTGCAGATCACCGATGACCTGACGATTGATGGGCTCGGTGCAGACCCCTGGCGTCTCCCGATTACCATCGATGCAGGCCATCACAGTCGCATTTTTAATATCGATGACAATGCACTCTCAGCGATTGATGTTACGATCAGCGGGCTGAGTCTGATCAATGGTTCTGCCGATCAGGGCGGCGCCATCCTCAATCATGAAAATCTGACGCTTTCCGACATGGCATTCTTAGAGAATCAGGCGGCGGGAATCGGCGGAGCGATTTCTTCGTATAGAAATCAGTTAACCATTTCGAACAGTCTGTTTGATCAGAATACTGCTGGTAGTTCTGGCGGTGGAATCTACAGTCTCGGTTCCTGGATTACGATCCTTAGTACCAGTTTTCTCGGTAATACATCGGACAGAAATGGAGGAGGAATTTATACCGCTCAGGATGCACATGCATCCGTTCCTGCGCGCATCGAGGATTGCCTGTTTGCAGATAATACAGCTGTATCGGGAGGGGGAATCTATAATACTACGATGGTCTATCAATTTGGATCCTCTGAACTGTCGATTGCCAGAACACGCTTTCAAAATAATACAGCCACTGATTCTGGAGGAGGAATCTTTAATGGAGACTCCTCAATTTCGATCACAGACAGTTCGTTGACAGAAAACACAGCCGCCCGCGGTGGGGCCATCAATGGTAGCTACGATGGAAGTATTTCGCTGAAAAGCAGCACCCTTTCAGGTAATATTGCCACCGATTATGGCGGAGGAATTGCATATCAGGGTTCGCTGGAGATAGCCAACAGCACACTGTCCGGAAATCAGGCCCATGGTTCAGGCGGCGCGATCTATCAATTTGGATCCTTCTTTCGCTATTATCCTGTGGTACTTGAACCGGTCATTCTACCGATTTTGCCGTTCCTTGATGATACGATACCAGATCAATCTTCCTTAATATCACCCGCCAGCGATCTGGCCGCAACTTCATCGATTGGATCAGCAGACAATGGAATCAGTCTGTGCACGTCTCGTCTTGTGTATGAGCCAAGCAGCTTAAGGATCACCAACAGCACCATCACCGGGAATTCTGCGGGATCATCGGGAGGCGGACTGGCTGGTCTGAGCGGAACTGATGCACAAATTAACAACAGTATTATCGCCGGGAATTCTGCCAGCTACAGCAGTCAGATTCAGGGGAGCTTTAACGGCGGTTTTAACATTATTCAGGCCAGCATTGATGGTCTGCTCGATCCGGTGCTCAGAGATAACGGCGGCCCGCCCCTGACACACGCCCTGCTGTCCGGAAGCGCCGCCATTGATGCCGGGGACAATCAACGAGTGGCCGATTCCGGTCTGGTAACGGATCAGCGTGGGGGAGACTATCAGCGGATTTATGCTGGCACCATTGATATTGGTGCGGTGGAATTTCACGCCTTGCATCTCGTGGTGGATACGCTGTCGGATGCAGATGATGGCGATTATTCCAGCGGTCACCTCTCATTGCGGGAAGCCATCAAACTGGCGAATCAGACATTTGATACCGATCAGATTACCTTCAGTAACTCCCTGGCAGGCGGGACGATCATGCTGGAGAGTGAGCTGCTGATTTCATCCGGGATGCACATCATCGGGCTGGGGCAGGAGCAGCTTACCCTGGATGGGGGGGACGACAGCCGGATCTTCCGCATTGATGATGGAGACACCTATTCCGCTGCAGGAGTGGAAATCAGTGGCCTGTCTCTGAAGCATGGAAGCGCGGACCGTGGGGGCGCGATTCTGAACTACGAAGACCTGCTGCTGTCTGATGTTGTGCTGACGGAAAATACAGCCACCACAGACGGAGGCGCCATCTATCATGCCGGCGGGCAACTGATGGTAACGGACTCGATCTTCTCGTATAACCTCGCCCGCAAAAACGGGGGCGGGATTTATAATTCGCACCAGGACCTGATTGTAGAAGAGACGACGTTTTATAGAAATGTGAGCGAAGCAGGCGGAGGCGGAATCTATAGCATTTACGGTTCCAAACTCAAACACAGCAGACCGGATACGATTCCAGGTCCTGCATTTCCAGTATTCCGATCTGTATACACTCCGATCCATTTTATTAATGATGGAGATACTGAGTACAACGTCGTTGCGATTCTCCACAGCAGTTTCCTGGAAAACGAGGCGCGCAGTGGCGGCGGCGTC
Organism: Gimesia panareensis; assembly: GCF_007748155.1. GTDB lineage: Bacteria > Planctomycetota > Planctomycetia > Planctomycetales > Planctomycetaceae > Gimesia > Gimesia panareensis. Next base: position 7,329,560 of record NZ_CP037421.1, on the reverse strand, counting down.
TATATGACTCAAGACGATTATAGTAACTGGCTCTGGAATTGTGACACGGTATCGGGACTGAGCAGTACAGCTGTCGTTGCTTCCCAGCAGAACTCAGACAATCTCTCCTTGACAGGAAATACGATTGTCGGCTGCACTTTTACCGGTAATACCGCGGACAAAGGCGGGGGTCTATATAATGACGGGCAGCTTACTCTCGGTGAGAGTACATTCACAGAGAACAGGGCATACTATGGTGGCGGTATCTATCACAGAACCGGATCTTTGACCATTCAGAACAGCACAGTTTCAGGGAACAGTGCCACCTACTCGGGGGGCGGCATTTATTCCAGTCCCGATTATCCCATTTCCCGTACCGTTTACATTGAATTGGGGTTCATCCAGTCAGAACCACTCAACTTTACTCCGACTGTAAATGAGCTCGTATTTTCAGGAAATGGAGTCGAAATCACGGCGGACCTGTCTGCAGAACAGGTTGCACTGGATTCAGCCAGTTCCAGTTTTGATGCAATCTCCACGAATCCATTCTCTGCTGCAGACACAGCCATATCAAGTACTGTTGATTTGATGTATCAAGTCAAGTCAAGCAGTCTCCACATCCAGAACTCGACCATCACGGGGAATGCAGCAGGCGTAAACGGAGGCGGGCTTTATCTGACGAATGCAGATAACAGTTTCATAAGAAGCAGTAACGACATCACCAACAGTATCATTGCCGGGAATACGTCTCCGGACAATGCTCAGGTCGAAGGCGAATATGACGGCGATTTTAACATCGTCCAGGACACCATCGACGGTCTGCTCGATCCGGTACTCCGAGACAACGGCGGCCCGACTAAAACGCACGCCCTGCTGCAGGGGAGTGCCGCCATCAATGCGGGCAGTAATGCCGCCGTCGAAGCAGCAGGGCTCACTACCGATCAGCGCGGCGGCACTCATCAGCGGATCTTTGATGGCACCGTTGATATTGGTGCAGTCGAGTTTGACGCCTTCTCCCTGGTGGTGGATACCCTGTCGGATGAAGATGACGGCGATTACTCCGCAGGACAGTTGTCGCTGCGAGAAGCAGTTCGTCTGGCCAATCAGAGGTTTGGTGCGGACACGATTACCTTCGCAGGAACACTTGCGGGGCAGATGATTTATCTCAACGGCGAACTGCTCATCTCAGACAGTCTGACGATCGAAGGTGACATCACAGATCAGATCATCATCGATGCCGGTCACAACGGTCGTGTCTTTACGGTCGATGACGGGACAGATGCCCTGATTGACGTGTCGCTGCAGGGGCTGACGCTCACCCATGGTGAGGCTGAACGGGGCGGGGCGATCCTGAACTTTGAAGATCTTTCACTGTCCAACAGCACGATCTCTGAAAATGAAGCCAGTGACAACGGAGGCGGAATTTATCATGCAGACGGCCGATTGACAATCACTTCCAGCCTGTTCCTGCACAACCTGGCCGGCAAGAGTGGCGGAGGCATCTTTAATGATAATCGAGATTTGAATATTTCAGACAGCCGCTTTCAACAGAATGTGGCTCAGAGACATGGTGGGGGAATTTATAATATTACCGGGGTCGTCGGTTTTGAATTCCATGAGCCGTTATTCAGTGATCCCTATTCTTTACTTTGGACTTATCCTCCTGCAGACAGCTATAGCACGTTCTACAGCGTTACGACCATTGCCCACACCAGTTTTGTCGGCAACGAAGCAGGAAACGGAGGTGGTCTCTACAGTGCTTCTCATTTCGAACGGCCTACCTATGAAGACTATTTTAATCAACAGAGAGATGCAGGGCAGGCTCAAATACCCGAAACTGACTCCTCTGCTCCCAATCATCATGCCGAAGCCGGCACTTCACTCTCAGGAGTGACTTTTCAGACCAATCGTGCTAACAGGGGTGGTGGGGTCTATCTCGCTTTCGGAGAAATGATCCTCTCCGATAGTCTGATCAGTGAGAATACAGCAGAAGGATACGGAGGGGGACTTTATAACCATGGTAAACTGACCGTGGTCAATTCTACCATCTCCGGGAATCAGGCGTCCGAGGGAGGTGGTCTCTTTAACATGTCAGGCCAGTCATCTCTAACAGGGAGTACCTTAGCGAATAATACAGCCACCACCACCGGAGGAGGGCTCTCTACTTCTGCTGGCAGCGTGATATTAGAGAATTGTACCATTTCGGGAAATCATGCTGGAACCAGTGGTGGCGGGGGATATTTTTACAATCGAAGTCCCTACCCTGTTCTGGATGACCTACCGATTCAGAATCATCGGGAACAGTCAGCGTCCTCAGTCACAGATGCAATTAGTTCTACTTCGCTTATTCTGCAGAGCGATTTGACGAGTAACGACTCATTGACAGGTTCTCTGATAGACTATGATTTTCCGCCTCCTAAGTTTGTCTTCTTAATTTTCATCAGTCATGTCAATATTCTGAACTGCACTGTTACAGGGAATACTGCCGGAGAGTCAGGCGGTGGCTTGCACAGTACCGGTGTCAACGCGCCAGATTTTGTGCTGTCGAATACAATTATCGCGGGTAATTCAGCTGCTGCTGACGCGCAAATTGAAGGAGAGTATTTCGGCGATTTCAACATCATCCAGGACAGTATCGACGGTCTGCTCGATCCGGTACTCCGAGACAACGGCGGGCTAACCTGGACTCACGCCCTGCTGCCCGACAGTGCCGCGATCAATGCCGGCAGCAATGCCGCTGTCGAACAGGCCGGTCTGACAACGGACCAGCGGGGAAGTGGTTACGAGCGCATCAAAGAGGGTACCGTGGACATCGGCGCGTATGAGGTGCAGGCGCCCTATACTCAGATTGATTTGCGATTCGTCAATTCGCGGACGCGGACCTCGAGCAACGGCGAAAAATCAGAACTTCCCCAGAACCGCACCTGGATTGACGAATGGGGCAATCACTGGCTGGAAATCTGGATCAGCACGCCCGACTCCTCCGATATCGGCGTCGAGTCCGCCGGTTTCAATCTGAACTATAACCCACAAGTCGCGCAGGCGGTATCCATCGAATTTGGTCCCGCCTTCACCGGGGCGCAGTCCGGAGCCATCGACAACAGTACGGGAACGATTACCGGTCTCGCTGCGGAAACCACACGGACCGAAGTCGGCGATGACCAGTATGTCCTGTTTGCCCGCGTCCTGTTTGAGTCGGCGATCGGAAACGGGACCGAAGCGAATCCGGGCGAGCAAATCGTGTATCCGGAATTCACGCTCAATCACTCACATGTGCGGCTGGTTGGAAGCGCAATCAGTGAATTGATCCAGGCCGCGCCCCTCGATTCGGTCCGCTACAAAAATCTGCACGGAGCACGACCGACTCGCTCTGTCGATTCACAGCAGTTCGACCTCCCCACATCCGGTCTGTTCAACACTGACTGGTGGAACGAGTTGCTGCTTGTCGATCCGGGATCGGCAGCAGATGACGGCCAGCTGTCGCTGATCGTCTTACCTTACAGCCAGGCATTGACGACCGCGGATCTGCTTCTGCCTCTGACTGATGAGAGGCTGCTCTCAGACAGCTTGACTCAGGGTGAAAATTCACAAAACACCCCTGAATCCGATACAACAAAACCAGCCGACTGGGACACCCTGATTGATGGATATTTCAGTGAACTGAATGACACGTCAGATCTGCTTTCCTTCTGATACAGACATGAATTCCCGCAGGGAACATGTTGTCTTTGGACCCGTCTCTGGTACTATACGAGCGTGTTAACTCTATCTGTCCACGTGTTTCTATCTATGCCCCCATTGCAGTTATTTTCAATATGAAATCTTACCTGTGGTTTTCCACACTGAAACAGCATTTTGACCGCTGTCAACGCCAGCGGTCTCGTATACGACGGCGCCGAACCCATTCACAGCACGCAGGTTCCGTCTCAGCCCAGGTTTTGTAAACAGCGGCCAGAAAACGTAGCGCCTGTCGGGTAGTGGCAAATCGGTATAAAAACGTAGCGCCCAGATGACCACCTGTTGGTTTTGGGTCAGACTCTCAGTATATGAGTCAGTTCTGATCCGGAAACAGCGGGGGCAAGGGTGATTACAGATATGGAGTTATGGGGTGAGATCCGTCGGCGTGTTCTGACCGGAGAAATCAGTCAACGTGCTGCTCGTGACGAGTACGGTATTCACTGGGACACGCTGCAAAAAATACTGACCTACTCGGAGCCGCCGGGATACCGGCTGACTAAGCCCCGGCCTTCCAAGCTGGAGCCGTTTCTGCCGATCATTCATGAGATTCTGCAGAACGACCGCAGCGTGCATCGCAAACAGCGCCATACGGGGAAGCGCATCTTCGAACGTCTGCGGGACGAACACGGGTATTCCGGTGGAATCACGATCGTCCGGGAAGCCATCCGTGACTGGAAAGCCCAGTCCCGCGAGGTTTTCCTGCCGCTCCGCCATCCCCCGGGCGAAGCCCAGGTGGACTTCGGCTTTGCCGATGTCTGGCTGGACGGAACACTGACCAAAGTCGCCCTGTTTGTGATGACGTTACCTTATTCGGACGCGATTTTTATCCAGGCCTTTCCCCGGGAATGTACGGAAGCCTTTCTGGAAGGACACAAGCGGGCCTTTGAATTTCTGGGCGGTGTACCGCAGCGGATCAGCTATGACAACTCGAAAATCGCAGTAGCCAGTCTGGTAGGGAACCGTGAGCGAAAAGTAACGACCGAGTTCCTGCGTCTGAAAAGCCACTTTCTGTTTGACGATCATTTCTGTCTGGTACGACGACCGAATGAGAAAGGCCATGTCGAGCGGTTGCTGGACTATGCCCGCAGCAACTTCCTGGTCCCCGTTCCCCGGGTTGCTTCCCTGGAGACTCTGAACGAGCAGTTAGTGCAATGCTGCCGGAACGATCTGCAGCGTCAGTTGCGGGGACAGGCTTCCCCCAAACAGAGCCTGCTGGCGGAAGAACAACGGGAATTCCTGCGGCCCCTGCCACAGCAGACGTTCGAAGCCTGCCGACTGGGACAGGCACACGCCGACTCCCTGTCGCTGGTCCGCTTTGATACCAACAGTTACTCGGTTCCCACAAAATACGCGCATCGTCAGATCACTATCGTGGCCACCATCACCGAAGTGCGGCTGTTGTTTGAAGAGACGTTAATCGCCCGGCACCAGCGGGACTGGGGACGGGAACAGACCCGTTTTAACCCGATTCATTACCTGAGTTTACTGGAACGGAAGCCGGGAGGCTTTGATCATGCCCGCCCCCTGGAAGACTGGGATCTGCCGGTCTGTCTGGGCATTCTCCGCCGTCGGCTGGAAGCCGAACTGCAGTCAGACGGCACGCGGGAGTTCATCAAGGTGCTGCGCCTGCTGGAACACCATCCGTTATCCGCACTGAAGCGTGCGGTGGAATACGCGCTGGACATTGATGCGACCCGCGCTTCTGCCATTCGCCTGATTCTGGAATACCAGCAGGAGTCACCGCTGACTCTGTTCAGCCTGGAAGGCCGTCCCCACCTGAAGCTGGTACAGGTGGCACAGACGGATGTTTCTGCTTACCAGTCCCTGTTAATCGGAGGTTAAACGTGACCAGAAAACAAACCAAAAGCCTGGTGCTGCTGCAGCACCATCTCAAGAACCTGAGGCTGCCCACCATCCTCAGAGAATGCGAAAAGATCGCCGCCCGTTGTGCCACTGACAATGTCGACCATCTGGGATTCCTGTTACAGTTATGTGAACTGGAACTGATTGAACGGGAACGCCGGGCCGCGGAACGACGTCTGAAGGCCGCGAAGTTCCCGACGTATAAGACCCTGGAAACGTTCGATTTTCAGGTCCAGCCCGGCCTCAACAAACTGCTGGTCAGCGAACTGATGCGGGGTGAGTTTATCGAGCAGCGGGAGAATATCCTGCTGGTGGGCAATTCCGGCACCGGCAAGACGCACCTGGCAGTCGCCCTGGGGATTGCCGCCTGCGGCCAGGGAAAGCGGGTCCGCTTTTACCAGGTCACAGAACTGATTACCCAGTTAATGGAAGCCCGCGAACAGCGGGAGTTAACCCGCCTGAAAAAGCAGCTCGCGAAACTCGATCTGCTGATTCTGGATGAACTGGGATATGTCCCCGCAAGTAAACTCGGCTCCGAGTTGCTGTTCGACGTGATCAGCACGGCTTACGAACGTTTCAGCCTGATCGTAACGACCAATCTCCCCTTTGAAAACTGGACCGAGGTCCTGGGCAGCGAACGGCTGACGGGGGCCACACTCGACCGGCTCACCCATCGTTGCCATATCCTGGAAACCACTGGTGAAAGTTACCGGTTACAGGACGCCAAACGGCGGCACACAAAAAGCTCAAGCAAGCAACCGCGACTGACGAAATAACAAAAGACCACGCATTCGTCCCCAAACAGCCACATCAGGACGAATCCTGCACAGACAGCGCTACGGTTTTCAACCGGCACGCGCTACGTTTTCTGACCGTTGTTTACAGGTTTCGCGTCACGGTGTGGAAACGCTGGAAGAACGTACGCTGTTGACCGCCTTTACGGTCATGAACACTGATAATACGGGGGCAGGCAGTCTGCGGGCCGCCATTGAAGCCGCCAACGCGAACGAGGGTGCCGATACGATTACGTTCGATGCCTCACTGGCGGGGCAGACGATTGTGCTGGGCGATGAGCTTTCCATTTCTGATGATCTGACCATTACCGGGTTGGGCGCCGATCAGTTAACGATTGATGGAAATGGTGACAGTCGAATCTTTTTCATCAAGGATGCCAGTTACCTTACCTATATCACAGTCGAACTTGAAAACCTGACATTAACAAACGGCAAATCAGATGATGGTGGTGCCATTCTGAGTTATGAAAAGTTAATCCTGAAGGATTCTGTCCTGACTGGGAACAGTGCAAAAAATGGTGGGGGGATTTATCAATATAACGGCAATCTGGATGATGCAACTTTGACAGTGTTACATTCCGAGTTCATCGGAAATGAAGCTTCCTCCTATGGAGGAGGCATCTTTGCGGAAGGCGTATGGAGCCTTGACATATCTAGCACGACTTTTGACACGAACAAAGCCTTGAGTGGAGGGGCAATCTACAACAAAAGTGGTCCGATGACGATTCAGGAAAGCAGTTTTTCAGGGAATCAGGCTAGAGGTAGTTTCAAAACCCAAAACTACGTGAACAGTTTGGTATAGTATTTGTACGAGTACCTCCCTCGAAAGGAGGT